>JAYTAR010000318.1:0-3557 GCA_043737455.1 Sphingomonadales bacterium
CTCGACACCCGCCGCGAGCAGGTTCTGATCGAGGCGATCGTCGTCGAAATCTCAGACACTGCCGCGCGCAAGCTTGGCATTCAACTCGGACTGGGCTCACCCAGCGGCGGCGCGTTCACGACCTACTCGAACGTCACTCCTCCCATCCTTCCGCTTGTCGGTGGATTGTTACAGAACCGCACGAGCGGCAACACCGGATTGCAGGGTGCACTGACCGCGCTCAATTCGGCGACCGGCGGAACCGCAGGGGCGGCGTTCGGACTCGGCAGCAACCTGTATTTGGGGGCGATCATCAACGCGGTGTCGCAGGATAATCAGTCGAACCTGCTGCAGACGCCGTCGGTCGTGACCCTCGACAATCAAGAGGCCAAGATTCTGGTGGGGCAGGAAATTCCCGTCACAACCGGAGAGGCCCTGAGCGGCAATTTCGATAATGCGTTCCGGACTGTCCAGCGCCAGAACGTCGGCATCCAGCTCGAGGTAAAGCCGCAGATCAACGCGGGCGGCGCGATCAAGCTGTTTTTGCGGCAGGAAGTCAGCTCGATCGCGGGGGCGGTCACGAACAATTCGTCCGATCTGATCCTCAACAAGCGTGAGATCAAGACGACGATGACCGTCGACGACGGCCAGATCATGGCGATTGGAGGGCTGCTCGACGATAACGAACGACGCACGCTCGAAAAGATACCCGTGCTCGGCGACATCCCGGTACTCGGCAATCTATTCCGCTCGAAGTCCAGGTCGCGCGGCAAGACCAATTTGATGGTTTTTATCCGGCCGACGATTCTGCGCACGCCCGCCGATGCTCAGGCGGTTGCCGAGCGTCGCTATGGTTATGTCCGCACGCAACAGCTGCTCGCGCGACCCGACGTGGAGCCCACGATCGACGAGCTGCTGCGCGATTACATGGGCGTCGCGCCGCCACTGCCGGTTGCACCGTCGGGAACGGGTGAAGCGCTGCCGCCGACGCCCGCGCCGACGACGGTGCCTGCGCCAACCCCGACGCCCGCAACCACAATCGTGCCCGCGACGCGTTCGCAAGTGCGCGTGCCGCGGCGGTGAGCGATCCGATCCTCGAGGCGAGTGCCACACCGCTGACGCTAGCCACCATCCCTTACGCGTTCGCGCGCAAGTTCGGTGTCGTCGTCGAATTGGGTGAGGGCGGAAAACCGACCGTCGCGCTGCGCGAGGGGGCTGATCCGCGCGTGCTGCTCGAGGTTCGCCGCTGGCTCGCGCAGCCGTTCGCTGTCCGTCGCGCCGATCCAGCGGGGTTCGACCGGTTGCTGTCGAACCATTATATGACCGATGGCGAGGCGGCGGCGCTGGCGATGGGATCGGCGGAGATCGATGCGCTCGCCGGCGGCATTCCCAGCGCGGAGGATCTGCTCGATACCGCCGACGATGCGCCCGCGATCCGCTTGATCAACGGGATCATCGCCGAAGCGGTCCGGCAGGGCGTTTCCGATATTCATATCGAGCCGTATGAGAGCGGGCTCGTTATCCGCATGCGTATCGATGGTCTGTTGCGCGAGACGCTGCGCATGCCGCCGCATGTCGCGCCGGTGATCGTCAGCCGTATCAAGGTGATGGCACGGCTCGACATTGCCGAGCGGCGGGTACCACAGGACGGGCGGATCGCGTTGACGCTGGCGGGCAAGTTGCTCGACGTGCGCGTCTCGACGCTGCCAGCGAATGCTGGCGAGCGTGTCGTGCTGCGCCTCCTCGACAAGGATAATGCCGGGATCGGGCTCGATCAGCTGGGCATGGCGGAGGAAACCGGCGCGCTGCTTCGCGACGCCTTTGCCGAGCCCAATGGTATCGTGCTGGTGACGGGGCCAACCGGTAGCGGCAAGACGACGACGCTCTATGCCGGGCTGCGACTTTTGAATGACGGCAGCCGCAATATCCTGACCGTGGAAGATCCGGTCGAATATGCCGTCGAGGGCGTCGGGCAGACGCAGGTGAACGCCAAGGTGGGATTGACCTTTGCCGCCGGGTTGCGCGCCATCCTGCGGCAGGACCCCGATGTCGTGATGGTCGGGGAAATCCGCGACCGCGAAACCGCCGACATCGCGGTGCAGGCGTCGTTGACGGGCCATCTCGTGCTTTCGACCGTCCATACCAACGATGCGATCGGCGCGATCACGCGGATGCGTGACATGAAGATCGAGCCGTTCCTGCTCGCATCCACATTACGCGCGGTCGTCGCGCAGCGGCTTGTCCGTCGGCTGTGCCTTGCCTGTCGCGTGCCCGGCGAAGCACCAAAATCGGTATGCGAACTCTTAAATCTTGCGGACGGCACGATCGTCCATGAGCCCGGCAGCTGTGAGGCATGCGGCGGCAGCGGCTATCGCGGGCGCGTCGGCGTGTTCGAGGCGGTTCGCATCGACGATACCATGCGTCGTCTGATCAACGATAATGCCGACGAAATTGCGCTGTCGCGTCATGGCTTTGCTCATGTTCCCACGCTCGCGGCGGCGGCGCGGCAGCTTGTGATCGACGGCGTGACGACGCCCGAAGAAGCCGTGCGGATCGCACGGCGTGGCAGCGACGATGGCTGATTTCGATTATTTCGTCATCGATCCGGCTGGGCGCGAGCGGCGCGGATCATTGGCGGCGGTCAGCAGCGATGACGCGAGAGCCAAGCTCGGTGCGCGGCGCTTTTACATCGTGCGGTTGGAACCCGCTGTCGTGGGACGAGCGCCGTCGGCGGTGCCCCGCATCGCTTTGACCAGCCTCGCGCGGCGGCGATTGAGTGGCAAGGCATTGACATTGTTCACCCGCCAGCTCGCGACGCTCGTGCTGGTGACGCCGCTCGAGGAAGCGCTGCGCACGATCGCGCGCCAGACCGAGGGCGACCATCTCCGTACCATCCTCGACCGTGTCCACGGCGGCGTCGTCGAGGGGCGACGCTTGTCCGAAGCGATGGCGCGCGAGCCCAAGAGCTTTCCCCCGCTCTACCGTGCCATGGTGTCGGCGGGCGAGGGGGCGGGCACGCTGCCGCAGATTCTCGAACGCCTCGCCGACCTCATGGAGCGGCAAGCGGCGGTGCGGTCGAAGGTGACGACGGCGCTCGCCTATCCGGTGGCACTGGCGGGCGTGGCGGTCTTCGTGGTCGCCGCGCTGATGATATTCGTCGTTCCCAAGGTCGTCGAGCAGTTCGACACGATGGGCCAGCAACTGCCGCTGCTCACGCGGATCGTGATCGCCATATCGTGGTTCCTGTCGAATTTCTGGTGGGCTCTGCTGTTGGGAATTGGGGCGTTGCTGATCGGCGCTGGCTATGCGCTGCGCGACCCTGACTTGCGGCTGCGCTTCGACGGCGCTCTGCTCCGGCTACCACTGGTCGGGCGCTTGACACGTGACCTTCACGCCGCACGAATGGCACGCACGCTGTCGACGATGGTCGGCAGCCGACTACCGCTGCTCGAAGGGCTGACGCTGACGACCGCGACGATTCACAATCGTGCGCTGAAAGCGGCGTCGGAAGAAATCGTGATCGCCGTGCGTGGCGGCGGCAGCTTGTCCGCCGCGCTGAAGCGAGCGGGGCTATTTCC
>JAYTAR010000319.1:0-3557 GCA_043737455.1 Sphingomonadales bacterium
ATGGCATTTGGTGACGCTAACCATCACTCTACAGCCTCGCGTCTATAGCGAACGCCCATTGCCAATGACATTGCCATGTTTGGATTACTCGGATTAACCGTCACCGTCTGACGCGATGGACTGATGACAAGGTCCATATCCTCCATCGGGATGGCACCAAGAAGCGCCTGATCGCCGAGAACGAGCGCGCCAACAAGGCACTGCCGATTTGCGAAGCGGACTTTGATCGGGCCAACATAATCGACCATTTCAGATTGTCCGTTTGCAACCGTCACTTCCCGACGGTCGAGCACCGGCAAACGCAACTGATTGGCAACATGTTGCGGAATGCAGAGGTGGACGGCACCGCTATCGACGAGCGCATTGACCGTCATTGGCAACAGGTCGTCCTGCCGTGCATTGGCTAATTCGATATCCGCGAGGATGATACCCATAGCTACTCCGCCGCCTCCAGCATCGGCGCGTTCCCGCGCTCCCGGATGCGACGCTCCACCTCGGGGCGGAAATGCTTCATCAGACCCTGGATCGGCCACGCCGCAGCGTCGCCCAATGCGCAGATCGTGTGGCCCTCGACCTGCTTCGTCACGTCGAGCAGCAGGTCGATTTCGCTCAGCTCGGCGTCGCCGGTGCGCAGACGCTCCATCATCCGCCACATCCAGCCGGTGCCCTCACGGCACGGCGTGCACTGGCCGCACGACTCGTGCTTGTAGAAATACGACAGTCGGCTGATCGCGCGGACGATATCGGTCGACTTGTCCATGACGATCACCGCCGCGGTGCCGAGCCCCGAGCCGAGCGCCTTCAGCCCGTCGAAGTTCATCGGCGCGTCGATGATCTGCGCGGCCGGGACCAGCGGCACCGACGAGCCGCCGGGGATAACCGCGAGCAGATTGTCCCAGCCCCCGCGGATGCCGCCGCAATGCTTGTCGATGAGTTCGCGAAACGGGATGCTCATCGCTTCCTCGACCACGCAGGGCTTGTTCACATGCCCGCTGATCTGGAACAGCTTGGTCCCCTCATTCTTGGGCGTGCCGATGCCTGCGAACCATGCCGCACCCCGCCGCAGGATCGTGGGCACGACCGCGATCGACTCGACGTTGTTGACCGTCGTCGGGCAACCGTACAGCCCCGCGCCTGCGGGGAAGGGCGGCTTCAGGCGCGGCTGGCCCTTCTTGCCTTCGAGCGATTCAAGCATCGCGGTCTCTTCGCCGCAGATATATGCGCCCGCGCCGCGGTGAACGAACACGTCGAAGTCATAGCCCGAGCCGCACGCATTCTTGCCGACCAGCCCCTTGGCATAGGCTTCCGCCACTGCCGCAAACAAAGTCTCGGCCTCGCGGATATATTCGCCGCGGATGTAGATATACGCGGCGCGCGCACGCATCGCGAAGCCCGCGAGCAGCGCGCCCTCGACCAGCTTGTGCGGATCGTGGCGGATGATCTCGCGGTCCTTGCAGCTGCCCGGCTCGGACTCGTCGGCGTTGATGACGAGGAAGTTCGGCCGGTCGGGCTTGGGCTCCTTGGGCATGAAGCTCCACTTCATGCCGGTCGGGAAGCCCGCGCCGCCGCGTCCGCGAAGCCCCGACGCCTTGATGCTGTCGATGATCGCGTCCGGCCCCGCCGCCATCAGCGCCGCCGTGCCGTCCCAATCGCCGCGCGCGGTTGCCGCGTCGAGGTTCCACGGCTGGAAGCCGTAGAGGTTGGTGAAGATGCGGTCCTTGTCGGCAAGCATCAGGCAAGCCCGCCCATGACGAACCACGCGGCCGCCGCAAGGATCGCGAGGATGACGACGAACTTGATCGCGCCGGTGATGAATTTGAAAGCCAGGAACGCCAGCACGAGTGCGACCAAGATTGCGCCGATGCTCATGCCCATTCCTTCCGGTAATCGTGATTGTCGCTCGCCATTTCGACGAGCGTCGTCGGCCCGTCCTCGGGGCAACTGACGCGCCGCCCGATCGACGAACCCGGCGTCACCGGCTCGTCGTTGGCGAGTGCACCCAGCAGCGCGGTCATGCGATCATAGTCCAAGTCTTCGTAATTGTCGTCGTTGATCTGAACCATCGGCGCGTTGGCGCAGGCGCCGAGGCACTCGACCTCCATCAGCGTGAACAGCCCATCGGGCGTCGTCTTGCCCATCGCCAGCCCCTTGTTCGCGCACGCGCTCAGCAGGCCGTCGGACCCGCGCAACATGCACGGCGTCGTGCCGCACACCTGCACGAGGTAGCGGCCAACGGGCGCAAGGTTGTACATCGTGTAGAAGCTCGCGACCTCGTACGCGCGCATGAACGGCATGCCGAGTTGCGCCGCGAGGAACTCGATGACGGGCACCGGCAGCCAGCCGTGCGTGTTCGTCTCCGCCCCGACCTGCTGCTGCGCGAGGAACAGCAACGGCATCACCGCCGACGCCTGGCGCCCCGGCGGATAGCGCGCAATGATGCTCGCGGCCTCGACGGCGTTGTCGGGCGTCCAGGCGAAGCTGCCCCAGCGCGCGCGGACTTCGGCCTCTGGGGGGGCGTGGGGGAGGTCAGTCACTAGCAGTTCCCGAATTCTGCGATCTAAACCAGGCAACAAAACGGCAAGTCGCTTCCAAAGTAACGACGCTCACGAGTATTCCCTGCGTTATCAAGTAGACAAAAGTAAGCGCAATTGCGTTCCCTTTGTCTAACGCTTCAAACTGGAAGCGTAGAAAATAAGCACTAATGATTGAAGCGAAGACTGAAGCAGCGATGTACCAAAACGCTGACTTGCCAAGTATCACCGGTCGCACTCCCCGAACACGATATCCATCGCGCCGAGCACCGCGGTTGCATCGGCGAGCATGTGGCCCTTCAGCATGAAATCCATTGCCTGGAGATGGCTGAATGCGGTCGGGCGAATCTTGCAGCGATAGGGTTTGTTGGTGCCGTCGGCGACGAGGTAGACGCCGAACTCGCCTTTGGGAGACTCGGTCGCGACATAGACTTCGCCTGCGGGCACGTGGAAGCCTTCGGTGTACAGTTTGAAGTGATGGATCATCGCTTCCATCGACCGCTTCATCTCGGCGCGGCGCGGCGGCGCAACCTTGGCATTGTCGGTCATGATCGGCCCGTCGGGCATTTCGTTCAGGCACTGCTTCATGATGCGTGCCGACTGGCGCACTTCCTCGACGCGCACCATGAAGCGGTCGTAACAGTCGCCGCGCGTGCCGACGGGCACGTCGAAGTCCATCTTCGCGTAAACGTCGTACGGCTGCGACTTGCGCAGGTCCCAGGGAATGCCCGACCCGCGGATCATCGGTCCCGAAAACCCCCACGCCAGCGCATCGGCCTTCGTCACCACGCCGATGTCGACGTTGCGCTGCTTGAAGATGCGGTTGTCGGCGACGAGGCTGATCGCGTCCTCGAACAGCCGCGGCAACCGCGTGTCGAGCCAGTCGGCGATGTCGGTCAGGAGCTTCAGCGGCACATCCTGATGCACACCGCCGGGTCGGAAATAGGCCGCATGCATGCGCGCGCCCGACGCGCGCTCGTAAAACCCCATCAAATCCTCGCGCAGCTCGAACAGCCACAGGTTCGG
>JAYTAR010000320.1:0-3546 GCA_043737455.1 Sphingomonadales bacterium
GCAAACCGCCGGCGCGCCGGTGTGGGTGTCGACCTACACCAAGGCGCTGCAGCGCCAGCTCGATGGCGAGACCGTGCGGCTGTTTCCCGATCCGACGCAGCGCGCGACGAAGGTAGCGGTGCGCAAGGGCCGCGAGAATTATCTATGCCTGCTCAACCTCGAAGACGCGCTGCAAGGCGGGTTTTCAGGGCGCGCCGCTATCTTTGCGCAGCTCGTCGCGCGCTGGGCAGCGTTCACGCGCGACGGCGACATGGTCGGGGGCGACCTGCCGGGCTGGTTGACGACTTTGTTCCGCCGCAACGGCCAGACCGCGCTGACCGACCGGCGCGGTGAATGCATCTATGCCGGGTGTCCGCATTATCGCCGCTGCTTCATCGAGCGCAGCGCGCGTGCCAGCGCCGATGCCGACATCGTGATCGCCAATCACGCGCTCGTCATGATCAACGCCGCGCGGGGACGCGAGGCGAGCAACAAGCCCACCCGGATCGTGTTCGACGAAGGGCATCACGTGTTCGACGCTGCCGATTCGACCTTTGCCGCCGCGCTGACCGGTCAGGAGGCGATCGAGTTGCGCCGCTGGATCGTCGGGCCCGAGGGGAGTGCACGGGGCCGCCGTCGCGGTCTCGCAGCAAGGCTCGCCGATGTCGCAAGCTATGATGCGCAAGGGGCAGAGGCGATTGCGGCGGCGACGAATGCCGCGCTTGCGCTGCCGTCGGACAATTGGCTCGCGCGGCTCGTCGAGGGCGATCCCTACGGTCCCGTCGAGGCTTTGCTCGCGGCGATCCGTGGCCTGGTCTATGCGCGCGCGACCGGCGAAGATGCAGGCTATGGCCTAGAGACCGAGGCTGCCGCGTTCGATGGGCCGACGATCGAGGCGGCCGCGACCGCAGCGGTAGCGCTCGACGCGGTCTTGCGCCCGCTCGTCGCGCTCGGTCGGCGGCTGGAGGCGGTACTCGACGATCCGCCCGACTGGCTCGACGGGCCCGCACGTGCACGCATCGACGGCGCGATCGCAGCTTTGGGCTGGCGCCGCGACACGGTGGCGGCGTGGCTGGCGATGCTGGCGCGCATCGGCGGTCCCGCCGATCCGGACTTCATCGACTGGATCGCGGTCGGGCGTATCGAGGGGCGTGACATCGACGTCGGGCTGCACCGACGCTGGCTCGACCCGACGCGCCCGTTCGCCGACATCGTGCTCAAACCCGCGCATGGTGTCCTCATGACGTCGGCGACACTGACCGGCGGTGGCGACTGGCACCATGCCGAGGCGCTGAGCGGCGCCGCGCACCTGGGTACACCTGCAGCCGCGTTCGCGGTCGCCAGCCCGTTCGATTACGCCAGCCATGCGCAAGTGTTGATCGTCACCGATATCGCACGCGGCGACGCCAGCGGGCTGGCAAATGCCTATGCCCGGTTGATCGCGGCGGCGAACGGCGGGACGCTTGGCCTGTTCACCGCGATCCGTCGGCTGCGCGCGGTGCATGCGCGCATCGCCGATCGGCTCGCGCGCGACGGGCTGCCGCTTTATGCGCAGCACGTCGACCCGATCGATACCGGCACGCTGGTCGACATTTTTCGCGACGATCCACACGCGAGCCTGCTGGGCACCGACGCTTTGCGCGACGGGGTCGACGTGCCGGGCGACTCGCTGCGCCTGGTGGTGATGGAAGGCATTCCGTGGCCGCGCCCGACGGTCGTGCATGCCGCACGCCGCGCTGCCAGCGGTGGCAGCCTGTACGACGATCGCATCATCCGCGCGCGACTGGCGCAGGCGTTCGGGCGGCTCATTCGCCGCGCTGACGACCGTGGAACGTTCGCGATCCTGTCGGGTGCGGTCCCGTCGCGATTGTTGAGCGCCTTTCCCGAAGGGACGCCGGTACAGCGCGTGACGCTCGACGAAGCGGTTCGCCGCGTGACATTATTCGGCACGCCGTTGGGTCTTTCCACCGTCACACCGATGGGGCATCAGGCGGCGTGATGAAGACGCTTACGCTGCTGCGCCACGCAAAGTCGGGTTGGGACGACCCCGTTGCGCGCGACTTCGACCGCGCGCTGAACGCACGCGGCATGCGCGCTGCGCAGACGGTCGGTCGACATGTCCGCAATCTGGGGCTTGTCTTCGATCACGTCGTTGCGTCGCCCGCGGTACGGTGCATCGACACGCTCGACGGCGTCTGGGACGGCTATGGCACGACGCTGCACCCGAATTGGGACCGGCGCATTTATCTCGCCTCGGGAATGACGTTGCTCGACGTCGTGCATGACCAGAATGATGCGCATGCACGTGTGTTGATGTGTGGGCATAATCCCGGGCTGGAAGACTTGGTGTTGATGCTCGTTCCGGACCACGACGACGATCTGATGCGCGACGATATCGAGGAAAAGTTTCCGACCGCGAGCATTGCCGAATTGGTGTTCGATATCGACCGCTGGGCCGACGTTGCGAGCGGCAACGCGACATTGACGCGCTTTATCCGGCCGCGTGACCTCGATGCGGCGCTTGGCCCCGACGCCGAATAGTCAGCGAGCGAGCGCCGCCGCGAAGAGAGCGCGCACGCGGCGAAGGTCGGCAGTGATTTCCGATGCAGGCGTTTTCGCCGCGAGCAATTGCTGCACGCCCTTGATCGAATAGCCCTCGCTCGCCAGCGCCGATGCGATCCGGCGCACGAGCATGACGTCGTCGGGCCGATAGTAACGCCGCTGCCCCGCGCGCGTCAGCGGTCGAAGCTGCGGAAAACGGGTCTCCCAATAACGCAGAATGTGCGGCGCGACCCCGGTTTGCGCGCTCACCTCTCCGATCGTCAGCAGCGCACCGGCGTGCTTTCCGGCAGGCACATCTTTCATTCGGCCGAGGCGATCTTGACGCGAACCGACTGGCTAGCGCGAAAAGTCAGCACGCGCCGCGGCGCGATCGCCACCTCTACGCCCGTCTTGGGATTGCGCCCGACGCGCTCGGTCTTGTCGCGCAGCAGGAACGTGCCGAAACCCGACAGCTTGATATTGTCGCCCGTCGACAGCGATTCGCACATGTGTCGCAGGATCCCCTCGACCAGCCCCGAAGATTCGGCGCGTGACAGGCCAATCTTGCGGTGTAACGCCTCCGCTAAATCGGCGCGCGTCAGATTGCCCGTCTTAGCCATATTTCCTCCCCCGGTCGCTCGTGCACGGTTTAACCTTGGTTATGCCGGGGTCAATTCTACCAGCGCATTACCGCCGCGCCCCAGGTGAAGCCCCCGCCCATCGCCTCAAGCACGACGATGTCGCCCGGCTTGATGCGGCCATCGCGCACCGCGACGTCGAGCGCCAGCGGCACCGACGCTGCCGACGTATTTGCGTGATCCGCAACCGTCATCACGATCTTTTCGGGTGGTAGCCCCAATTTGCGCGCCGTCGCATCGAGGATACGCGCATTCGCCTGATGCGGCACGACCCAATCGACATCGCCGGGCGCGAGGTCGCTCGCCTCGAGCACCTCGGTCATGACCGCGGCCAGGTTCACGACCGCGTGGCGAAACACTTCGCGGCCCTTCATCCTCAGCTTTCCCA
>JAYTAR010000321.1:0-8676 GCA_043737455.1 Sphingomonadales bacterium
CCGCCCCTACTCCCAAGCAACGCCCGCAACGTATCGAACGCGGCGCGGCCGCCGCCCCGCCCAAGAAGCGCGTCATGGCGACCACTCCGCCTGTCATCGTGCCGCGCAAGGCACCGGGCTACATCGTGGTGACGCCGGACGAATATGCGGCATCGGACATTGGCAAGCTGCCCAATGCGCGCGGCGAGGGGGAGCAGTCGGCAGGAGCCGAGGCAAAAGGCAATGGCCAGGCCCCCGGCGGCGGCAATCTGTACAATGCCGAATGGGCGCGCGAACCAACCGATGCGGAATTGGCGCTCTACCTTCCCAAGCGGCGCGGTACCGGCTGGGCGATGATCGCGTGCCGCACTGCGCCGCGCAACCGTGTCGAGGATTGCCGGCACCTCGGCGAAAGCCCCGGTTCGGGGCTGGCGAGCACTTTGCGCCAGGCGTCATGGCAATTCCTCGTCCGGCCGCCGCGCCTCGACGGCAAGCCGCTGATCGGCGCATGGGTGCGCATCCGCTTCGACTTCACCGTGCGCGGCGAAGCGAGCGAGTAGGACTGTCAGTGCGTGCTTCGGGCCGACCGGTCGAGCATGACGGCCAGCGCGAGCCCAACCCCAGCGCCCCACAGCAAAACGGCCGCCGCCGCTGCGCTGTCCGCACCATAGAGCAGCGGCCACCAGGCAAGCGCGACCCCATCGAGCCACGTCGCCGTCGCGGTGCCGATCGCGAGCGCAAGGACCGCCTGCCCTCTCGCGATGCGCCGGGCGATGAAGACGAAAGGCAACGTGCCGGGGATCACGGCAAGGTACAGCCAAGCGCGGGCCAGCCCCGTGAGCATTTCGGCGGCGTGCAACGCTGCGATCAGCAGGGCCGCCCCCAACCACAGCACTGCTCCATAGCCAATCAAAAGGGCAAGACGGGTTGTCGATAATGGCTGCATGACACATCTCCGTAGCGAGCGCTACAGATTAGCTAATTGTAGCGAACGCTACAAGCCTATTATCGCAGCTCGATCCACGTTGGGGCGTGATCGCTCGCCTTCTCGCGCCCGCGATAATCGCGATCGACGCCGGCATCGACCAGCCGGTCGGCGACGTCGGGACTGAGCATCAGATGGTCGATGCGAAAGCCCGCGTCGCGCGGCCAGGCGTTCATCTGATAGTCCCAGAACGTCCATAAAGGGCCGACCGGATAGCGGGAGCGCAATGCATCGGTCCAACCCTGCGCCGCCAACCGCCTGAATGCAGCACGCGTTTCGGGCTGAACCAGCGCATTTCCATCCAAGCCATCCGACCGCCAGATATCATCGTCGGTCGGCACGACGTTGTAATCGCCCGCCAGCACGACCGAGCGTTCGCTCGCGAGTAGCGCGGCCGCATGCGCGTTCAAACGGTCGAACCATTGCAATTTATAGTCGAACTTGGGGCCGGGGATCGGGTTACCGTTGGGAAGATAGAGCGACGCGACGATGGTGCCATCGATCTCGGCTTCGAGGTACCGGCTATGCGCGTCGTCTGGATCGCCGCTCAGCCCGCGTTGTCGCTCGACCGGATCGGCTCCCTTGGCCAGGATTGCGACCCCATTGAACGCCTTTTGACCATGCCAGATTGCGCCGTAGCCCGCAGCGCGGATATCAGCCTCGGGAAATGTTTCGTCGGTGGTTTTCAGTTCCTGCAGGCACGCGACGTCGGGCTGCTGCTCGGCCAGCCACTCGATCAGGCGCGGCAGACGCGACTTGATACCGTTGACATTGAAGGTCGCGATCCGCACGCGGGGCTATATCGAAAAGCTCGAACCGCACCCGCAGCCCGACGCTGCATTAGGGTTGGTGACGCGAAACGCGGCACCGCCAAGCGATTCGACATAATCGACCTCGGCCCCTTCGACGAGGTCAAAGCTGATTGGATCGACGACAAGGCTGACCGCGCCCTGCGTCGCGACCGCATCATCAGCCGCGACGGCGTCGGCAAGCTCGAACTTATATTGGAAGCCCGAACAACCCCCGCCATCGACTGCAAGGCGCAGGATCGCAGGCTTGTTCTGACGGGCAGCGATCGTCGCTACGCGGGTCGCTGCCGAAGCGGTCAGTGCAATCTTGTTCATAAACGTAGAATAGGCGCGGGGCGCTTGCGCGACAAGCTACTCCTTTGGACCACCCATCGCGATATTGGTGCCGCGCGCACGGTTTTGCATCGCCACCAGATAGCTCGCCGACTGAAGGAATGGCATCGGGTTTACCGCATTCCCGTCGAGCCGGACCTCATAATGCAGGTGCGAGCCAGTCGAGCGCCCGGTCGAGCCCATCCGTGCGATCAGCTGTCCACGCGCCACGCGCGCGCCAGGCTGCACGAGGATCGCCGACAAATGGCCGTAGCGCGTCTGAATGCCCCTGCCATGATCGAGCTCGAGCAAATTGCCATAAGCGCCCGCACGCTCGGCGCGCCCGACGATACCATCGGCGGTCGCATAGATCGGCGTACCGACCGGCCCGGGAATGTCGACGCCGGCATGCATTGCCGCGCCACGTCCAAACGGATCGCTCCGAACACCAAAGCCGCTGGTAAAGGTTAGCGAATCAACTGGGCGTTGCGACGGAATCGCGACCACGCCTTGCTGCAATTGCTCGAGGCGCTTCCACGATTGAAACAGCGACCGAAACTGGGGATCGGCACGACCGGTGGTGACGGGCGAAGGTATTGTCGTCGATACGCTTGGCGCCGCCTCGAACGGACCGCCGCTGGCACCGCGCACCTGATGAAACCGGGCTGGATCGAGCCCGACACGCTGCAGGGTCGCGACCGCCGTCTGGTAACGCTCATCGTTCAATTTGCCCAACCGAGCTGCCAGTTCATGCTGCCGCGCTTCGACCGCTGCAAAGGACTGCACGACACGGCTCGTGTCAGCAGACATGGTAGCGGCGGCCGGCAGTGCCGCCATCACGTTACCCGTGCCGGTCAAAACCCCTTCGAGAACCGTCGCGCGGGCATCGAGCCGACGCGCCTGGTCGCTCGCCGCCTTGCGGATCGCGGCGAGTTCGTTCTGCATCGCCACGACCTTCGTCGACATCGTGGCAAGCTTTCCGTCATTACCGACCGCAACGGTTATCGCCGACACAACGCCAGGGGCGCTGAACGCGATTTGCGCTGCCGAAAAAACCGTCCCGCCAATGACGAGTGCGATCGCCGAAGCCGTCATCGCCTGTATGCGCGAAGAAAGATGAAGCCGCCGCATTGCAGTACCATCATGGATCATCAAATCGCGCGCACGAAAACGGTGACGGAACGATGCGATCAAATTTTGCGAACTCAAGTCTTGCGAACCAAAAAAACGACCTGTTGTCATCAAATCCCCCGCGCCGATGGAACGCCTTTGCTGTTCCAGCATTTCACACTCTGGCCGGAGTGCGACCCCATCCAATTGCGAGCGATGGTTAAAGACGGCTGTGCGTGCAACCGGTGCGCGGCGAGATGCGCGACCCGGACGATGAACCGTTGCTTTACAGCGTGGCATGCTGCTTACGCAGTCATAGAGCGTGCCGTTTCCAACACAGCTTGAGCATGGCCAGTAGTCTTAACCTTACGCCAGACTTGAGCGATTCGCCCGATCTTATCGATCAGAAACGTCGCGCGCTCGATGCCCATGTAGCGTTTCCCGTACATCGACTTTTCGACCCACACGCCAAACGCCTCGCACAAGCTGCTATCAACGTCGGAGATAAGAGGCACTGCGAGCGCATATTTCGCCGCAAATTTCGCGTGCGTTGCCACGCTGTCCTTCGATGCGCCGACCACGGCAATGCCGAGTGCCGCAAATTCGGGAAGCAGCGCGCTGAATGCCTGCGCCTCGCTCGTGCACCCAGGGGTGTCGTCCTTCGGATAGAAATATAACACCAGCGGCGCACCGCGGTACCCGCTGATCGACCCTCGC
Source organism: Sphingomonadales bacterium (assembly GCA_043737455.1). Taxonomy (GTDB): domain Bacteria; phylum Pseudomonadota; class Alphaproteobacteria; order Sphingomonadales; family Sphingomonadaceae; genus Sphingomonas_O. Next base: position 3,913 of record JAYTAR010000321.1, read on the forward strand.
GACGCGTCTGCGCGTTCGAAGTGCGCCTCGGGCGCGCTGCTGCCGACGTCGATCATGATCTCGGGTCTCCCGTTCGCGCCACGACATCGTGCCATGCTGCCGTTACCAATTGCCGCGCGTCGGCTAGTTGCGCAAGCAAGTCGCCCCAATCGTCGGCGAGACACGCCCGCGCCACGATCGCACGGCTCGCGAGCGTGGGGGTCGCCATGTCGGGCGCAACCAGACGCAGCGTGACGAGCAGTCGGGTGAGCAGGTCATTCGCGCCACTCAGTGCCGGAGCGATGCGCCCGGCAGCCGAAAGCTGCGCAATTGCGGCGCGCAGGTCGGGGGTCAGGCCGATCCCAGATGCCAGCTGGTTGAAATGCAGCGCGAACTCGAGATCGACGAGCCCGCCCACCCCCAGCTTGATGTCGAAGGCTCCTGTCGGCGGCTTATGCCGAGCGATGTCGGCGCGCATCGCCACGATGTCGCGTGCCAGCGCTTGCGTGGGGCGACGCACCGCCAGGACGTTGGCGATCGCAGCATCGACGCGGCGCTGCGCGGCGGGCAGGCCGGCGATCGAGCGTGCACGCGCCAGCGCCATATGCTCCCAAGTCCATGCCGCTTCGCGCTGGTAGCGCACGAACGAATCGAGCGAGACAACGAGCGGTCCCTGCGCACCCGATGGACGCAGCCGGGTATCGACGACGTAGAGCGGCCCCGCCGACGTCGCGACCGACAGTGCCGCGCTGACCCGCTGCCCAAGGCGATTATAGTAGTGGGTCGCGCCCAGCGGCCGCGCACCGTCCGACGAAGCATTATGCTCGCCCGTAAATAGATAGACGAGATCGAGGTCGGAGGCGTGCGTCAGCCGCCCGCCGCCGAGGCGCCCAAGCGCCACGACGACGAAGTCACTGTCAGCGACGCGGCCATGCACCGCCGCGAAGTCCGCGACGGTGCGTGCGACCAAAGTCACCACCGCGCTTTCGGCGAGCCGTGCATAGCCGGCCGCGACGTCGATGGGATCGCTCGCGCCTTCGATGATCTGCGTCCCGAGTGCGAAGCGGTGCTCGCCGACTTGCTGCCTGACGCGATCGAGCAACGCCTCGGTCGCCAGTCCTTCGGGGCCGCGCAGGGTCGCGATCAGGGCGTCCAATGGCGGCACTGGACCGAGCGCAGTGCGATCGACCAGCCGATCGAGCAACGCCGGGGTTTGCGCCAGCGCATCGGCAAGCGGCGGCGCATGGCTGAGGATCGCAACGAGCAGCGCACGGAGCGGCGGTTGCGCATCGAGCAAGCGAAACAGATTGATGCCGCTCGACAATCGCCCAAGCAACTGATCGAAGCGAGCGAGCGCTGCGTCGGGCTTGGCCGCGCTCCCCAGCGCGGCGAGGAGGTGCGGCAACACCGCCTCGAACGCCGCGATCGCCGCCGGACTACGCACCGCACGCACGCCGCCCGATCGCCAGCGCACGATCCGCTGACGCGCGGCGACCGGATCGGCGAAGCCGTGCGCGGCACAATGTGCCTCGAGGCTAGCATCGGTGCTCGGCGCGCGCGGCGTCGCGCTATGATCATTGTCGAGCGCGTCGTACGTTTTTGCGACAAACGCGACTGGGTCGGCGAGCGGGGCGATCAGCGCGGCGCCATCGGCAAGCCCGTGCAGGCCGGCGACGGCGTCGAGGTCGGCGCCTGTCGGCAGGCTGTGCGTCTGGCGGTCGTCGATCAGTTGCAGCCGATGTTCGATCGTGCGCAACGTGACATAGGCCTCAGCCAGGCGGTCGGCGATAGGCGGCGCGAGCCATTCCGCATCAGCCAGCGCGGCCAGCGCCGCGAGGGTGTTACCCACGCGCAGCGCAGGATCGCGACCGCCATGAATGAGCTGGTGGATCTGCGCGTAGAATTCGATTTCGCGAATACCACCGCGCCCGCGCTTCACGTCATACCCCGGCCCCAGCGCGGCGGCACCATGGTGATCGCGGATCGAGCGAGTCAGCGCTTGTAAGGCATCGACCGCGCCGTAATCGAGCGACCGCCGCCACACGAACGGTTCGACCGCGTTGAGAAATTTCGTGCCCAATGCCTTGTCGCCCGCGGCCGCGCGCGCACGAATGAATGCGGCGCGTTCCCAGGCCAGCGCACTCGATTCATAATGCGTGATCGCCGCGTCGATCGGGATCGCGATCGGTGTCGCTTCGGAAGCGGGCCGCAGCCGAAGGTCAACGCGGAACACGAAGCCGTCGCCGTCGCGCGTCTGCAGCAGTTCGACCAGCCGCCGGGCGATACGCACGGCCGCCTCGCCCGGCTCCTCGCGCGCGCGGCGCGGCAAAGTATCGGGATCAAAGATCAGGATTGGGTCGATGTCCGAACTGTAATTGAGTTCGCGACTGCCATGCTTGCCGAGCGCAAGGACGGCAAAGCCGCTGGCATCGCCGATCAGGCTTTCCAGTGCGCGATCGAGCGCCCAGTCGGCAAAATCGCTCAGCGCAGTCAAGAGTTGCTCGAAGGGTGCGAGCCCGGCGAGGTCGGCCAGCGCAATCGCCAGCATCGTGCGCCCGCGCGCACGCCGCAACCGCGTCGCGACCGGCAAGTCTGGGTCGGCATCGGCGAGTTTAAGTGCGGTATTCAGGCCGTCGGGGAGCGCGTCGAGCATGTCGGGATAAAGCTCGATCAATCGGCGCAGAAAGGGCGAATGCACCTGCGCCCGGGCACATGCATCGGCGAGCATCGCCCGAATTTCTTCGCTCCCTGTCAACGCTTGCTTAACTTTGTGAGGAAACATTGCGCCATGATGACGTTTGAGTAACATGGATCATGTCGACCTTTTGGCACAAACGCGCGTTTCAATCGCGCGGCTGCCTTTGCCAGGCGATGGGATCGGCAATGCCTTGCGATCAGAGTTTCCGGTAGCCAGTAACGGTGATTTCGACCGGCTCCTCGACGCAATTGATCGCGTCGCTAGCGCGCAGGACGCGACAGCACTTCGACTTCGCCCATGATCGTGTCGAGCGCCGATTTCGGCCCGCGCTGATGCTCGCGGCGCGGCGTCATTGTCGTGCTGATCATCAAGGCTTCAAGAGCAACACGTCCGCGCGCAACGCGACTTTTTATCGTGCCGACCGCAACGCCGCAAATCTCGGCGGCCTCTTCATAAGCAAAGCCGCCCGCCCCGACAAGGATCAGTGCTTCACGTTGGGTTGCGGGCAGGTGCTGAAGCGCCCGCTCGACGTCCCCGAGTTCGATCTGACGGTCTTGGCCGGCCGGTGCGGCAAGGAGGCGATCCGCCACCAGTTCGTCCCATTCACCGGTGAACCGCGAGCGCCGCATCTGCGATAGAAACAGATTACGCAGGATGATAAAGGTCCAGGCACGCATGTTCGTACCTGCTTGAAAACGGCTGCGCGCCGCCCAGGCCTTCATCAAGGTTTCCTGAACAAGGTCGTCGGCGAGGTCGCGATTGCCTGAAAGCGAGCGGCCGAACGCGCGCAGTTGCGGGATGACCTGCGCCAGTTCGGCCTTGAACTCATTGTCCGGAAGCGCGATCCGCTCTGCCTCACGATCGAAGACTATGGGCTCACTACCGCGCGCGTCCATTTTCAGCCCATCCAGCCGAACGCTACGATCGCTGCGAAAAGCACGATCACAAGTACCAGTGAGCCGACCAGCACGTAGCGGTTGACCGGGTTGCTATCGCCCGCACGCGCCTCGGTCGTCGTTTCATGAATTGGCGTTTCGTCGGTCATTTGCTGCTCCAATGTCCTTCAAACGTGGCGGTCCCGGTGGCGGTTCCGTCACGCTACCGGAACGGTTGCCTCATCGAAGAACAACGCCTGCGCGATCGCAGCCTTCACCGTCGCGCGCTGGAACGGTTTGGTGATCAGGAACGTCGGCTCGGGCCGCTCGCCAGTCAGCAGCCGTTCGGGAAACGCGGTGATGAAGATGACGGGAACCGAAAACTCGGCGAGAATATCACGCACGGCATCGATCCCGCTCGAATTGTCAGCGAGTTGAATATCGGCAAGTACCAATCCCGGGCGCGCGTTCTTGGCATGCGTGACCGCTTCCGACGCGGTGACCGCGATGCCGCTGACGCTATGCCCTAAATCGCGCACAATCGTCTCGAGATCCATCGCGATGAGGGGCTCGTCCTCGATAATCAACACGCTTGCGCGCGTTTGAGCCTCGATGTCGGCGAGCGCTTCGGCGACGAGCGTATCGACTTCGGCAGCGTCGACTTCGATCAAATAACCCGCGTCCTCCGAAGTGAACCCTTCCATCGCCGTCAGCAGCAGCGCCTGACGTGACAACGGTGCCATGCGCGACAAACGCGCGCGCGCGATCGCACCACCATCGCCGTCACCAGTATCGCCATCATCCTCAAAATTCGTCGAGCGCCAGATAACCTGGAACGTTCGATACAGTCCCAGTCGCGGGTCGACATCGGCAGGAAATTCATCGGGCGCGGCAACAATTGCCTCAAGGGTGGCGCGAACATAAGCATCGCCATGCGACTGGCTGCCCGTCAATGCGCGTGCATAACGGCGAACGAATGGAAGATGCGGGGCAAGCTGCTGACCGAGCGACATGTGCGAGATATTCCTCCTTTGGTGCAGCCGATGTCGGGCACCACGACGCCCGATGCAACCCCACCAAACAACAGCCAAATTTTGACTGTTACGGCAACGAAATCTTTCGAGCCTGTTTGGAACCATCCATCGCAGGTTTAGTTTCCATGCCCGACGGTCAAAAACAATCGCTGGCAAATGGCGCCGCGCCAGCGCATTC
>JAYTAR010000322.1:0-3515 GCA_043737455.1 Sphingomonadales bacterium
GCAGCACTGCAAGCTCGCCGCCTAACATCAACCCCCAGACGAGGCCGACACTCCGCTAATCTACGCCGCAAATTGCGCCAAATGTTCTGACGACGGACACGCTATGATGTCGGATCCCGGCATTGCCCTGGCCAATGCTCGTCAGGCGATTGCGATTGGCAAGACGATGGCCGGCGCGTCGGTCATTATCGCGACGGCAACTGGCCAATGGCTTGAGGGCGAGGCGCTGGTACGGCTCAACCGGGTCGAGGAAGCCGTCCCGATCATTGACGGCGCGGTCGCCGCGATTGCGCGCGGCCAGCCGGGCGGGAAGCTGCACGCTGACCTGCTCAAATCGAAGGCCGCGATTGTTGCGAATATGGGCGACGTGAAGTCGGCACTCGACATCCTTCATCGCACGCATGCGATCTATGCCAAGCTCGGCGAAGCGCGGAGCCAGGCGATCGTGTTTCAGAATATCGGAACGATCTATTTCGAGGCGCGGGATTATCCGCGCACCCTATACTATTACGATCTGGCCAATGAGACTTTCGCCGATGATCCCAAACTGTCGTTGTCGGCACATAACAATCGCGGCAACGCCTTTAAGGAAATGGGCAGGTTCGGCGATGCCCTGAAGGAATATCGGCTGGCGCTTAATCTCGCGCGGTCGATCGAGAGTCCGCTGCTTGAAGCGCGGATTATGACCAATATCGCGTCGGCGCAATATATGGCGGGCAATCTGGACGCGGCCGACGCTCAGGCCGTCGTCGGATTGCGGCGCGCAACTGGCGATGCGATTGAGTGGCGACCCTATTTGTGGGGCGTCCGCGCGCAGGTGGCGCTGAAGCGCGACAATCTTGCGGCCGCTCAAGATCATATGAGGCGGACCTTTGCCGGCGCCGACCTTGGCACTACGTCGGCCCTCTACCGCGATTTTCACGAAACCGCCTATCTCCTGTATGAGAAGATGGGACACAATGAGCCGGCGTTGCGCCATTTGAAGGCGTTCAAACGCCTTGACGATGAAGCGCGCGGCCTCGCCGGCTCGACGGGGTCGGCGCTGATATCCGCCCGGTTCGATGCCACCCATCAGGAATTGCGCATCGCGCGGCTTAAGGCGGCGCGGATGACCGATGAAGTGAAGCTCGCGCGCTCCGACCAGCGGCTGCGCGAAATCAAGCTGCTGGGCCTGCTTGGTGCCGCTGCGGCACTCGCGATCATTATCGCGGTCTCGTTCGGCCTCGCTGCCGCGCGGCGTGCGCGCCGCTCGATTGCTGCCGCCAACAAGCAGTTGCAACATGCCGCCACGCACGATGGGCTGACCCGGATGGCAAATCGCGGCCAGCTTCGCACTGAGATGAACGCGGCGCTGGTCCGCGCGACGCAAGAGGACGGTGGCTGCGCGACGTTTCTGATCGACCTCGATCGCTTCAAGGCCGTCAATGACACGATGGGGCACCAGGCCGGCGATGCGGTGCTCTGCGCGGTCGCCGAGCGCCTCAATGCGTTGTTCGCGGGGCGCGGCCTTGCCGGACGTCTTGGCGGCGATGAATTTGGCGCATTCCTGTCCTTCGCCAACCTCGACGACGAGCCCGACGCCGTCGCTGCGTCGATCATCGTCGAGCTGGCCCGACCGATCGATATCGAAGGACGCTCGGTGTCAATCGGGGCAACGGTCGGCATGGCGACCTTTCCGCGCGACGCAGCATCGGTCGATGATCTGATCCGCTGCGCCGATCTGGCGCTCTATCATGCCAAGGACGAGGGACGTGGGCGCTGCGCCCGATATAGTCGCGGCATGCAGATCGAGATAGACGAACGCCGCGAGCTCGAACGCGACCTGGAGACCGCCATTGACCGCGGCGAGATGGGGATTGCCTATCAGCCGATCGTGAATGCAACGACAACCCAGGTGATTGCCTACGAGGCCTTGCTTCGGTGGCAGCATCCGACCCGCGGCGATATTTCACCAACCGTGTTCATCCCGATCGCCGAAGAGACCAAGCAGATTAGCGAGATCGGCAAATGGGTGCTGCGCTCGGCGTGCGCCGAAGCCGCGACCTGGCCCGAGCATATCAAGCTGGCGGTCAATCTCTCCGCGATCCAGATCGACGGCGTCGATCTGACCGCAACCGTCATCCACGCGCTCGCGACGCACGGGCTGGCCCCCAGGCGACTTGAGCTCGAAGTGACCGAAAGCGTATTCCTTAGGCCAGGCCCCAATACCGAGGCAACTCTCGGCCGCCTGCAGACCCTTGGCATCGCGCTCGTGCTCGACGATTTTGGAACCGGCTTTTCATCCTTGTCGTACCTCGAGCGAGCCTCCTTCTCCACGATCAAGATCGATCGCGGGTTCGTTCGGTCGGCGGCCGACGGTCGTAAGGAAAGCCTGGCGATCATTCGCGCGATTGTCGAACTCGCCACTGGCTTGGGCATGGAGACGACCGCGGAGGGAGTCGAATCGATCGAGCAAATGGACTTGATGCGGAACCTCGGCTGCACGCAATTGCAGGGCTTTTACCTTGGCCGACCCGAGTTGTCGCTGCGCGACGCGACGGTCCCATTGGCAATATCCGACTCGGCGTTGCAGCGCCGGGTCAACCGACGCATCGGCTAGGCGTCAGGATCGCGACAGGGCGGAGAATTCCCATCAAGGTCACATAGCCCTTATCAAACGCGGGCAAGACGGCTGCGTTTCGCCAGCCCCAACGCATGTCAGCACTCCGACCCATTCCGGTAAGTAGCGCCCTTGCACCTGCTCACTTGGTTTGAGACTTACACAAAGTCCTACACAGTTTTCGCTCGAAGAATTATATTATATTCTATTATCATGATGATAGGAGAGTCTCGTGCCGCTTAAAATCTTCTGCCCTTGAGGCGTGCGGGTTCGAGTCCCGCCGTCCGCACCAGATTGGTCGAACGGGAACAATATCTTAATCGGTCGCATCTATCCCGGCGACCGTGAAACTGGACTTTGTCCCTCCGCCGCGCGGCTCGGCCCCGTCCTCGACGATCGCCAACGCGCGTCGCGATGCGCTGTTGCTGTCGATCGTCATCGGCACCGTAGTGCTGCTGATCTGGAACGGCAGCCTGTTCGTTCGCAATTTCAGCTTTGCCGGAGAGCAATTGGGTGCGTCGGCGCGGCTGGCCGGTACCGCGCTGATGCTCAACGTCGCGCTGCTGCTGTTCGGGTGGCGGCGCTATGTCGATCTCCAGCATGAGGCCGGGAGGCGCCTCGACAGCGAGGCACGCGCGGCGCTGATGGCGACGACCGATACGATGACCGGCCTGTACAATCGCAAGGGCTTTGCCGATCGCGTCGCCGAACTCGATCTGGTCGCGCTCGAACGCGGCGGGCACCTGGCCATGGTCTCAATCCAGCTGCATCGGTTCAAGGGGATCAACGACTGCCACGGGTTCGACGTCGGCGACGAAGTGCTGCGCCGCATCGCCGCCGCGCTGGTCGCGGCGCTCGATTCCGATGCCATCGCAGCGCGCATGAGCGGCGACGAATTCGCCGTCGCGCTGATCCA
>JAYTAR010000323.1:0-3511 GCA_043737455.1 Sphingomonadales bacterium
GACACATTGGCAAGCCGCAGCGCGACGACCGGCAGACCTAGCGGCGTCGAGGGGCGCGCGTGCGCCTCGGCAAGCAGGCGCGCACGCTGCGGGTGCTGACGCAGCCGCGGCTCGGACCCTTCTGCGCGTTCGGCCATGCCAACCTTCCCCCTTGCGTGAAAGCTACTCTATCCTGGTTCGTCCGTCATGCATCCGATTGCGCATAACCTTCGTTGGTGTATGCAACCGCGATGACTATCGGGTCAAAGTGCAGGGAGATGCAGATGGTTAAGCTGAATTCGTCGTTGGGATTGGCACTGAGCGCAGTCGCGCTCGTTGCGTTAGTCGGCTGTGGCAAGAAGGCCGAAGACGATGCTGCCGCCCCGGCCGTCAACACGGCGACTGCTGCAGTCGAGCCGACCGCTGGCCCCGCCGCGGCCGTCGCGCCGGCCAAGGACAATGTCGACACGCTCGACGGAACCAAGTTCGCAAGCTTCACGGGCACGGCAGCGGCGGGAGAAAAGGTATTTCTCACGTGCAAGACCTGTCACGCGGGCGAGGCTGGCAAGAACATGGTCGGCCCGTCGCTTCACGCCATTCAGGGTCGCACATCGGGAACGGTTCCGGGTTATAGCTATTCGGTCGCGAACAAGAATAGCGGGATCGTCTGGAACAACGAAAAACTATTTCAGTACCTCGAGAACCCGCAGCGTGTGATTCCTGGTACGAAGATGACCTATACCGGGGTCAAGGATGCGCAGCAGCGTGTCGATCTGATCGCTTACCTCGACACCCTCAAGTAGGCCGGTTTACCGCCGCCCTCGCCGACGGAGGTCGGCGAGGTGGAGTGGCAGCGAAAGCGTGAGCGCAGTCGCGACGAGCAACCAATGTGCATTGGTGAGCGCGAACCGTAGCGCAACCAGCATAAGCACACCCGGGGAAAGCATAAGGGCGATGTCGAGCGGAGCCCATTTCCGGCTAGCGAGCCATATTGCTTCGATTGCCATGAACGCGAGCACGACATCGACCGCATGACCGCTCGCGAACAGCCAGGTCATTCTGCTGGCAACGCATCCTTGGGTGAGACGCGGCCAATGCCCAGCAGATGCGCGGTATCCTTGAAGAAAATCCGCAAATGGGCCATCGGGTCGGCACGCACGAGGCGCTTGTTCATATAGGCCTCCCACGTCAGCCGCTGAACATCCTTGTCGGCGCACATCTTGACGAAGCGTTCGCGACGCTTGTCCGACGAATACCAGAAATACTGCATGACGCCGAGGATCCAGAAAACGCGCCCATGTTCGGCCATGAAGCGCTTGCGCGCCTGACGCAGCGCACTCGCCTTACCTGTCGTCAGGAACTGCGCGACCGCTTCCGCGGCGATCCGCCCTGCGGTCATCGCATAATAAATGCCCTCACCCGACGCTGGCGCAACAACACCCGCGGCGTCGCCCGCAACGACGACGTCCCGACCATTGTCCCAACGTTTTAGCGGTTTCAGCGGGATCGGGGCGCCCTCGACACGGATAGTTTCGCAAGCGTCGAGCCCGGTCTCCGCTCGCAGCGCCTTTACCGCGTCGCGCAGCGAGAATCCCTTGTTCGCGCTGCCCACGCCAATGCTGGCAGTGTCCCCGTGCGGAAACACCCAGGCATAAAAGTCAGGCGAGTGCCGCCCTTGATAGATGACGTCGCATCGCAGCGCGTCGTACGATGCCGAGTTGGCGGGCGCCTTCACGACCTCATGATAAGCGAAGACACAAGGCACACGTTCGGCGCCCTTGAGCTCCTGTCGCGCAACCCCCGATCGCGCGCCGTCCGCGCCGATGACGCAGCGGGCTCGCGTCGACGATTCGGAACCGCCGCGTTCTTCTTTCCAGACGACGCGCGCGCAGCCGTCGGGATCGCGGTCAATCCGGTCGAAGGTGCCGGTGCGACGTTCGGCTCCCGCCTGCGCCGCCCGCTCGCGAAGCCATTCGTCGAAGACATCGCGATCGACCATCCCCACCGCGCCGTTTCCGACGGGCATATCGACGGTGACGCCCGAAGGCGCGATCATCCGCGCGCTGGTGACTTGCGCGACCATAAGCGAGTCGGGAATGTCGAAGTCGCGGTTCAAAACCGGCGGAATCGCCCCTCCGCACGGCTTGATGCGGCCGGCGCGATCGAGGAGCAGCACATGGCGACCTGCGCGCGCCAACTCGGTTGCCGCCGTCGCACCCGATGGTCCGCCGCCGACAACGACGACGTCATAGTCCTGCCTCATGCCAGTGCCTCTTGCTGAAAATTGCGCCGTGCAGCGGTACCGCCGGCGAGCCATGCCGAAATTAGGAACAGGACCGCCTCGCCGGTGAAGACCGTTGCGAAAGCCATGTTTGTCGCGTCACCACCCTGGCGAAGGAGATCGACGCCGAGCGCGCCCGTGAGCCCACCCAGTCCGAACGCAATCGCCTGCGCTGCGCCCCACGCACCCATGCGCAGCCCCGCGCGCTCGGTGCTGCCTTCGCCTGCCAGCGTCATCATCGCGCCGATCGCGGCGACTGCGAACATGCCGTTGAAAAACCCGAGCGCGATCACATTGACCGCAAGCGGCCAATTCGGTGCCTGGCCAGCGCCCTGCGCGAGCGCGACGAGCGACGCCGCCGAGCCAAGACAGCCTGCAACGGTCCATGTCGCAAGATTGCGCCCGGTCCCTCCAAAAACGCTGCCGCCGACGCCGACGAGCACCATGCCGACCAGCACACCCAGATGCTGCAGTCCGGACAATTGCGTCGATTGACCGGGCGTATATGCGAACAACAGGCCAGCGAAAGGTTCGAGGATCAAGTCCTGCATCGAATAAGCGAGCATCGACACGAAGACGAAGATCGTGAAGCGCCGCGCCTTGGGATCGGCCCACAGCTCGCGAAGCGCTTCGGCAAAACTAGCGTGCGAGCCGGAAACCGCGACCGCTTCGCGCGGCGCACCCTCGATGCCCCAGACTGCGAGCGTAGCGATCGTCAGCGCACTGGCCGCGACCCCGCCCGCGACCATCAGCAGCCGGGTCGGACCGAACGGGTCGAGCAGCGCACCGGCAACGCCTGCGGTGACGACGATGCCGACGATCATCATAATCCAGGTCAGCGACGCTGCCCCCGCCCGGCGGCCCGGAGCGACCAAAGTGGCAAGCAGTGCGAGGAGCGAAGTGCCGGCGGCACCGACGCCGCCGCCAATCAGCGCGAATGCGACGATCGCGAGCGGGATCAGTTGGGTGATCGTGGCGACGACCGCGAGCATCGATCCGCCCGCCAGCACTGCCAAGCCTCCGATGATCCACGGTGTCCGGCGTCGCCCGTTATCCGAACCATGCCCCCACAACGGACGCGAGAGCTGCACTGCATAGTGCCAAGCGACCAATCCCGCCGGGACCGCCGCCGCCATCGCATATTCGACGATCATCACGCGGTTCAGCAGCGATGTCGACAGCATCACCATGGCCCCAATCGCGCTCTGCACGAGGCCGAGACGCACGATACCGGGCCAGCCGAGACCGCTC
>JAYTAR010000324.1:0-8620 GCA_043737455.1 Sphingomonadales bacterium
CCGTGCCGAGCTAACCGTTGCTGTGCAACGGCTTCGTTCGGTGCGGCCGCCTTATGCCAACTTAGCCTTTACCTCTTCGGCCACGTTCGCCGGCACTTCGTCGTAATGTGAGAACTGCATAGAGTATTGCGCACGCCCCTGCGTGAAGCTGCGCAGCTGGTTGACGTAGCCAAACATGTTCGCAAGCGGGACCATCGCCTCGACCGTCTGTGCGTTGCCGCGGCTGTCGGTACCTTGGATTTGGCCACGACGGCTGTTCATGTCGCCGATGACGTCGCCGAGATAATCCTCGGGGGTGACGACTTCGACCTTCATGATCGGCTCGAGCAGTTTGATCCCTGCCTTTTGCGCCGCCTCGCGCATCGCGGCACGCGCGCAGATCTCGAACGCCAGCGCCGATGAATCGACGTCGTGATAGGCACCGTCGTACAGCGATATCTCGAAATCGATGATCGGGAACCCGATCAGCGATCCCGAAGCCGCGGTCTCGCGAATGCCCTTCTCGACCGACGGGATGTATTCCTTGGGAATATTGCCGCCCTTCACGTCATCGCTGAAGATGATGCCGCTGCCGCGTTCGCCCGGCGTCGCGGTAAACTTGACGCGACCAAATTGGCCCGACCCGCCCGACTGCTTCTTGTGCGTGTAATCGATATCGACCTTCTTGCCGAGGTATTCGCGATAAGCGACCTGCGGCGCGCCGACATTGGCCTCAACCTTGAATTCGCGCTTCATGCGGTCGACCATGATTTCGAGGTGAAGCTCGCCCATCCCCTTCAGGATGGTCTGGCCGCTTTCATGATCGGTCGACACGCGGAACGACGGATCCTCGCGCGCGAGACGGTTCAGCGCAACGCCCATCTTTTCCTGGTCGGCCTTGGTCTTAGGTTCGACCGAAACCTCGATGACGGGCTCGGGAAACTCCATGCGTTCGAGGATGATCGGCTTGTCCTGCGCGCACAAGGTGTCGCCCGTGGTCGTGTCCTTCAACCCAGCAAGCGCGACGATATCGCCAGCATAAGCGACCTGAATGTCCTCGCGGTCGTTGGCATGCATCAACAGCATGCGGCCAACCTTTTCCTTCTTGTCCTTGACCGAATTTTGCACCGACGATGCGGTCTCAAGCTTGCCCGAATAAATGCGCGCAAACGTCAGCGTGCCGACGAACGGATCGTTCATGATCTTGAACGCAAGCGCGCTGAACGGCGCATCGTCGGCGGCGGCACGTGAATCCTCGGTCACGCCGTCGAGCTTCAGGCCGTTGATCGCGGGCACGTCAAGCGGCGACGGCAGGTAATCCACCACCGCATCGAGCAAAGGCTGAACGCCCTTGTTCTTGAACGCCGAGCCACACAGGATCGGCACGAACGACGAGTTTAGCGTTCCCTTGCGAATGAGGCGCTTGATCGTAGCAACATCGGGCTCGTTGCCTTCGAGATAGGCCTCCATCACATCGTCGTCCTGCTCGACCGCCATCTCGATAAGATTGCTGCGCGCGGTCGCGGAGGCATCGGCCAACTCGGCTGGGATGTCCTGATATTCGAATTTGGCGCCGAGCGATTCCTCGAGCCAGATGATCGCGCGGTTCTCCACAAGGTCGACAAGCCCGCGGAAACCTCCCTCGATACCGATCGGCAGATACAGGATCGCCGGACGCGCGCCGAGGCGGTCCTTGATCATCTCGACGCAGCGCTCGAAGTTCGCGCCGGTGCGGTCGAGCTTGTTGACGAAGCACATGCGCGGGACGTTGTACTTGTCGGCCTGGCGCCAGACGGTCTCCGATTGCGGCTCGACGCCGGCGACACCGTCGAAGCAGGTGATCGCGCCGTCGAGCACGCGCAGTGACCGCTCGACCTCAATCGTGAAGTCGACGTGGCCCGGCGTATCGATGATGTTGATGCGGTGATCGTTCCAGAAGCAAGTGGTCGCCGCGCTGGTAATCGTGATCCCGCGCTCCTGCTCTTGCTCCATCCAGTCCATCGTCGCAGTGCCTTCATGCACTTCGCCGATCTTGTACGACTTGCCGGTGTAATAGAGAATCCGCTCGGTCGTCGTGGTCTTGCCGGCGTCAATATGCGCCATGATGCCGATGTTACGATACATGCTGAGCGGATGGCTGCGGGCCATGATGGTGGTGTCCTTACGTTCTAACAATGATCCTGATCGTGAATGCGATCAGAAAAAAAAGAGTTTGGCAATCGCCGCACCGGCAACGAGCAAGGCAGCCAGCGCAAGTGCACCCTGGAAAATCGCCGCAGCAGAGACAGTCCGCGCCTAGGCTAACAGCTTCTGATTTTCCGTAATCAAGCGATCGGTGTTAGCCCCCATCTCGCGAATGCGAACCAGCTGTTCCTGCAGGTCAAGTTCTCTCGGGTCGAGCTGAGTTGCCATGAGTAACCGCCTTCCATTGGCGTATATAGCGCCTACCAGCGGTAATGCGAGAAGGCGCGGTTGGCTTCGGCCATGCGGTGGGTGTCTTCGCGCTTCTTGACCGCGTTGCCACGGTTGTTGGCGGCATCCATCAATTCGCCCGACAGGCGCGCGGCCATCGTCGTCTCGCTGCGGTTGCGCGCAGCAGTAATCAGCCAACGGATCGCAAGCGCCTGACTGCGCTCGGTGCGCACCTCGACGGGAACCTGATACGTTGCTCCGCCCACACGACGACTGCGCACCTCGATACCCGGCTTCACATTGTTGAGCGCGTCATGAAACACGCCGATCGGATCACGCTTGGCGCGCGACTCGACGGTTTCCATCGCACCGTAAACGATGCTCTCGGCGACCGCCTTCTTCCCGTCGAGCATGATGTTGTTCATGAACTTCGAGAGGGTAATGTCCCCGAAACGAGGATCGGGTAGAATTTCGCGCTTTTCAGGACGACGACGACGAGCCATTTCAGTTCCTTCGGTATTTCAGCAGAGTCCGGACCAGCCGGGGCTTACTTGGGACGCTTGGCCCCGTACTTCGAACGCGACTGCTTGCGATCCTTGACACCCTGCGTGTCGAGCACACCGCGCAGCACATGGTAGCGCACGCCAGGAAGGTCGCGAACGCGGCCCCCACGGATCAGCACGACCGAATGCTCCTGCAGGTTATGCCCCTCACCCGGGATGTAGCTAATGACTTCGCGCGCGTTGGTCAGACGAATCTTCGCCACCTTGCGCAGTGCCGAATTCGGCTTTTTTGGGGTCGTGGTATAGACACGCGTGCAAACGCCGCGCTTCTGCGGGTTCGCTTCCATCGCAGGAACCTTCGACTTGGCCTTCTGCGGTTCGCGGCCCTTTCGGACCAGCTGATTGATCGTCGGCATGAAGCCCTTCACCTTTGCGTTGCCAGCATGCGCTGGCGGTTACTTTACCGATGCCCGAGCACTTAACGAAAAGAACCGCGAGGAGCAATTTGCCCCAGCGGTCCGATCTGTATCGGTAATGTTCAATCTACTCCCCCAAAAAATCCGGCGAAGCGAACACGGCCCCTAGCCGAGATTGCGCAAACGGTCAACGGGCGCTTGGCGTTATCCCAGCACCGGCTTCAGCAGTTCGGTCGCGCGCGCACCGTCCCAATCGATTTCGCCGGTCACGCGCCAGACTTCCTTGCCCGCCGCGTCGTAGAGCACCGTCGTGGGCAGCATCCCGCCGCCATATGCGAAGCCTAGATTATTCTCCCCGTCGCGATACGGCTGGAGGTTGGCGAGCTTCGCTTTTGCCCACCAGACCGGCACGGGATCGAGCGCCTGCTTCGTCGAATCCTGACTGATCGTCAGTACGCGCAGCTTGCCCTGCGTTCGTGCGGCAAGCCGATCGAGCGAGGGCATCTCCTTTACGCAGGGTCCGCACCACGTCGCCCATAGATTGACGAGCAGCGGCTGGCCCTTGAACGCGGCAAGCGTCAGCGGCTTGCCATCGGGCGAGCGAAAGCCGTCGCCTGGCATCACCGCGCCAACCTGAGTCCGATCGACCTGCGCCGTGCCGCTTTTTGGCGTGCTTGTCTCCACCGCCGCGCGCTTGTCCACGGGTTGCGGCGCGGGGGCGGTTTGCCTATCGCAGCCCGGAACAAGCGCCACGACGAAAAGGAGACCGACGATCGCGCGCATGACAGTCTCCAACGCCTTATGGGGTGGCCGTTTCGCCGAGGGGCCGGCGGCGGTGATGCGCGCGATAAATGCCTCGTTGCCGTTCGACAAGCGCTTGTGGGTGCAGGACATCGCCGCTTCGAAGGCGCATGCCGCCATGCTGGGCGCGTGCGGCATCTTGACGAAGGTCGATGCCGCGACGATCGCAGACGGACTTGATCGCGTCGCCGCCGAATATGGCGATGGCGCGCTTCCCGACGACCTCGCGCTTGAAGACATCCATATGGCGACCGAAACGCGTCTCGCGGCACTGATCGGGCCGGTCGCTGGACGGTTGCATACGGCGCGCAGCCGAAACGATCAGGTCGCAACCGATTTCAAGCTCTGGGTGCGCGACGCGATCGATGTCATCGACGGGGCCCTGCGCGCATTCCAAATGGTGCTGCTCGACCGCGCCGAAGAAAATGCTGATGCCGTAATGCCCGGGTTCACGCATCTCCAGAGCGCGCAGCCGGTGACGCTTGGACATCATTTGATGGCTTGGTTCGAAATGGTTGTCCGCGACCGGGAACGCTTTGGCGACGCGCGCCGCCGCCTGAACCGTTGTCCGCTGGGGAGCGCGGCACTGGCAGGGACCGGCTTTGCGATCGACCGCGCCATGACTGCCGCGGCGCTTGGTTTCGACGCGCCCACCGCCAACTCGCTCGACGCGGTCAGCGACCGCGACTTCGCGCTCGACTATCTGTCGGCGGCGGCGACGTGCGCGATCCATCTCAGTCGCATGGCGGAAGAGATCGTGATCTGGGCGTCGCAGCCCTTCGGATTTGTGGCGCTGCCCGACGCCTGGTCGACCGGCAGCTCGATCATGCCGCAGAAGCGCAATCCTGACGCTGCGGAGCTGGTGCGCGGACATGCCGGGCGCATCTTGGGCTGCCATACGGCGTTGATGGTGACGATGAAGGGGCTCCCGCTCGCCTATTCAAAAGATATGCAGGACGACAAGGAGCCCGTTTTCCAGGCACATGATTTGCTGGAACTCTCGATCGCGGCGATGGGCGGCATGCTTGCCGCGCTGAATTTTCGTACCGACCGGATGCGTGCGCTCGCCGAGAGCGGGTTTGCGACCGCGACCGACCTTGCCGACTGGCTGGTGCGCGAAGCCGACGTGCCGTTCCGCGAGGCGCACCATATCACCGGGCGCGCGGTAAAGGCGGCGGAAGCGGCGGGCTGCGGGCTCGCGGACTTGCCGCTCGACGCACTCGCAGCGATCGACCCTCGGATCGACGCGCGCGTCTATGACGTGCTCAGCGTCGATGCCTCGGTCGCCAGCCGCACCAGTCACGGCGGCACCGCGCCGCTGCAGGTTCGTGCCGCCATCGTGAC
Source organism: Sphingomonadales bacterium (assembly GCA_043737455.1). Lineage (GTDB taxonomy): Bacteria > Pseudomonadota > Alphaproteobacteria > Sphingomonadales > Sphingomonadaceae > Sphingomonas_O. The sequence goes on from JAYTAR010000324.1 coordinate 5,456, forward strand.
GGCGCGTGCGGCGCTGGAGGAACGACCATGAGGGCATTCATCATCCTGGCGCTTGTCACGCTCCTCGCTGCCTGTGGCGCGCGCGCGCCACTCCGCCCACCAGCTGGTGGCGCGCTGCCGATCAAGCCCGCCGCCGCGCGCACGACGCCGACCGCCGAGCAATTGGTCATGCCCGAAGATCAGGCTCGCCCGCGCCGCAACGACGAGCTGCTGCAACGTTCCGAAACGCGCCAGCCCGACCGTTTCGACCTGCCGCCCCCGGGCTGACGCCGGACGGCGCGACACAATGGACCATTTCAATTATCGCGACGGCGTGCTGTTCGCCGAAGACGTGCCGCTGTCGCGCATCGCCGATGCCGTCGGCACGCCGGCTTACGTCTACTCGCAGGCGACGCTCGAACGCCATGCGCGCGTAGTCACGGCGGCGCTGGCGCAAGCGGGGGATGTCGAGATCGCGTTTGCGGTAAAGGCCAATCCCAATCTCGCGGTGTTGCGCGTGTTGGCAAACATCGGGCTGGGAGCGGACGTCGTTTCGGCGGGTGAGCTCGACCGCGCGGTCGCGGCGGGCGTGCCGCCGTCGCGCATCATATTCTCTGGCGTGGGCAAGACACGCGACGAGATCGCGCATGCGCTCGACCAGCAGGTCGGACAGTTCAACATCGAGTCCGAAGCCGAAGGGCATGACCTGTCCGAACTTGCGAGCACCCGTGGCATCGCGGCGGCGGTGCTTCGCGTCAACCCCGACGTCGATGCGCGGACGCACGCAAAGATTTCGACCGGCAAGGCGGAAAACAAATTCGGCGTTGCGGTGTCCGACGCGGTCGAGGTCTATGCCCGGCTCGCAGCGCTTCCCGGCCTCGCGATGCGCGGCGTTGCCACGCATATCGGCAGCCTGATCGCCGACCTTGCCCCGCTCGAGGCCGCATTCGTGCGCATCGGCGCTCTGGTTGCCGAATTGCGTAAGGCCGGGCACCGGGTGACGCATGTCGATCTGGGCGGTGGGCTCGGCGTCGCTTACCGCCCGGGCGAAATCCTGCCGACACCGCACGACTATGGCGCGATGGTCGCGCGGGTCACCGCCGGCTGGGGCGTGACGTTGATGTTCGAACCCGGTCGCCTGATCGTCGGCAACGCAGGCGTACTGCTGACCCGCGTCGTGCGCGTGAAGCCCGGCCATGCGCGCCCGTTTGTCGTCGTCGATGCGGCGATGAACGACCTCGCGCGCCCGGCATTGTACGACGCCTATCATCATTTCCAGCCGGTGGAGCAAAGCGCTGAGACGATCGAGGCGACCATCGTCGGCCCGGTTTGCGAAACCGGCGACACGTTCGCCACCGCACGCACCATCGGCACGCTGGCGACGGGTGATCTTGCGGTATTCCGCACTGCGGGCGCCTATGGCGCGACGATGGCCTCGACTTACAACAGCCGGGCCCTGCTCCCCGAAGTGCTGGTGGCGGGCGACCGGTTCGCCATCGTCGCAGAGCGCATCACCCCGGCACAGATGATGGCACGCGATCGTACCCCCGACTGGCTGGACTGAAGATGCACAGTCTGCCAATCTTCGTGCGGCTTGCCGATCGTCCGGTCGCACTGGTGGGAAGTGGCGAGGCCGCCGATGCCAAGCGTCGTCTGCTCGAACGCGCGGGCGCGCGGATTGTCGGGGAGGATGCCGCGGTCGCCCTCGCGATCGTCGCGGACGGGGATACGGCGGCGGCCGTGCGGCTGAAGGCACGCGGCATCCTGGTCAATGTCGTCGACCGGCCCGAACTGTGCGACTTCACTCTGCCCGCCATCGTCGATCGTTCGCCGGTCCTGATCGCGGTCGGCACCGGCGGCGCGTCGGCGGGGCTTGCGAAAGCACTGCGTCAGCGGCTCGAAACGCTGCTTCCTGCCACGCTTGGCGCGCTTGCCGAAGCGCTGGCCGCCGCGCGTGGCGCGATGCGCGCCCGCTGGCCCGATGCGGTGATGCGGCGGCACGCGCTCGATGCCGGTTTTGCACCGGGAGGCGCGCTCGACCCCCTGCGCGGCGACACCGACGTGGCGAGCTGGCTGGCGAGCGCAGCCCCCGCGCCGCGCACGGTGACGATCGTGCTGCGCTCGGCCGACCCCGACGACCTGACGCTGCGCGAAGCGCGCTGGCTGGGCGAGGCCGACCGCATCGTGCACGACGCACAGGTTGCCCCCGCGATCCTCGCGCGCGCGCGCGCCGATGCGCTTCGGCTGGCGAAGCTTCCTGGCGACGACTTGTCCGGACTGACCGTGATCGTCGTGTCAAAATCGGACGTTACAGCCAGTTCACCCGCTTGAACCGGACGTAGAGCGAGATGCAGACGGCCGCGATCACCCCAAGCACGATAAAGTAGCCATATTGCGTTCTCAGTTCGGGCATGTGTTCGAAGTTCATTCCGTAAATGCCGGCAATCGCGGTCGGCACCGCCAGGATCGCCGCCCATGCCGCCAGCTGTCGCGTGATCGCGCCGGTCCTTTGCTGTTCGAGCAGATTGCTGAATTCGAACACCGAAGTCAGGACATCGCGCAGGCCATCGACCATACCATCGACACGTCGGACATGGTCGAGAACGTCACTGAAATAAGGCTTCGCATGCGCGTCGATGCACGGCAATTCGACGCGGACGATCCGCGCTGCCACGTCGGTCATCGGTCCGAGGACACGCTTCAGCCGGATCAGCTCGCGGCGCAGCGTGAAGATTCGCGTGATCTCGGGCCGGCCGAGGAAATTGTCGACCGTGCGTTGCTCCATCGCGAGCACCTCCTCTTCGATCGCCTCGACCAGCGGCAGATAGCCGTCGACGACGAAATCGAGAATCGCGTGCAGGACATAATCGACCCCTGCTTCGAGCAAACCAGGCGCGGCCTCCAGGTGTTCGCGCAGCGTCGTATGTGCGCGTGCCGATCCGTGGCGCACGCTGATGATATGGCTGTGTCCGACGAATATCGCGGTCTCGCCATAGGCGATCGTGTCGCCGACGAGCTGCGCGGTCCGCGTGACGACGAACAATTGGTCGCCGTAGACGTCGAGCTTGGGTAGCTGATCGCCCTTCATCGCGTCTTCGACGGCGAGCGGGTGGAGCCCGTAATGCGCCTGCAGCACATCCATCTCGCCTTGCGTCGGGTCGGCAAGTCCGATCCAGACGAACTCGG
>JAYTAR010000325.1:0-3507 GCA_043737455.1 Sphingomonadales bacterium
GACAGCACGGCCAGCGACGCGATCAGCGCCCCTGCAGTGATCCCGGCAATGATGCGACCCCGTGACACGTCCTGCGATCCCGATGCGACTCGACGCCAAAATAGGCATCGGCCTTTTCAATGCCATCCCTCTACGACGTTTGTTGCCAGCGTGTTGCAGATCGCACACACTTTGCTCAGGCGTCGGTAAGGTCGAAGCGTCGCTGCCGTCCTGCACGCTTGCGGGCACGGCATGAGCGGGATAACGAACGATGGCGCCGTTAGTGCCGCAGCCGCCTCGTTGCCGCGAAATTCAAGGAATTGCCGATGAAGCGCTTCATACTCCTCTCCGTGATCGTCGCGATCGTGCCGCTGTCGGCATGCGGCGGCGGGCGCAAGGCGCGTCCGGTCGCCGATCTCGCCGCGTCGCGCACCACCACGATCGGCATCAATTCATATCTATGGCGCGCCTCGCTCGACACCGTGGGCTTCATGCCGCTGGTGCAAACCGATTCGAACGGCGGCGTGATCGTGACCGACTGGTATGCCAACCCGCGCTCGCCGGGTGAGCGCATGAAGCTGACCGTCACCATCCTCGACCAGGATCTGCGCGCCGATGCGCTGCGCGTCGCCGCCAGCCGCCAGGTCATGCAGAACGGCCAGTGGATCGAAGCGCCGGTGCAGGCGGCGACGATCCAGAAGCTTGAGGACATCATCCTGACGCGTGCGCGCGATCTGCGCCGGACCGCCATCGCCGGATAGGACGACACGCATGGCGCACAGTTCCGGCGGGCGTTTCAACCCGCTGAAGGCCGACGCGCATTGGCAGGGCGAATGGGACGCGCAGCGTACCTTTGTCGCCGATTCGGCAAGTGCCAAGCCCCGCGCCTATGTCCTCGAGATGTTCCCCTACCCCTCGGGGCGCATCCACATGGGGCACGTCCGCAACTATACGATGGGCGACGTGCTCGCGCGCTACAAGCGCATGACGGGGCATGAAGTGCTGCACCCGATGGGCTGGGACGCGTTCGGCATGCCCGCCGAGAATGCGGCGATGGAGCGCGGCGTTCATCCGGGCGACTGGACGCGCGCCAACATCGCGGCGATGCGCGCTCAGCTGAAGCGGCTGGGGCTGGCGATCGACTGGAGCCGCGAACTCGCGACCTGCGACCCCGATTATTATGGGCACGAACAGGCACTGTTCCTCGATCTCTACAAGGCCGGGCTCGTTTACCGGAAAGAATCGCAGGTGAACTGGGATCCCGTCGACATGACCGTGCTCGCCAACGAGCAGGTCATCGACGGGCGCGGCTGGCGATCGGGGGCGCTGGTCGAGAAGCGCAAGCTCAACCAGTGGTTCCTGCGCATCACCGACTTCGCCGACGACCTGCTCGCCGGCCTCGATGCGCTCCCCGGCTGGCCCGACAAGGTCCGGACGATGCAGGCGAACTGGATCGGCAAGTCGCGCGGTATGCGGATCGAGTTCGAACTCACTACGCCCCTCCCGCTTACGGGAGGGGCCGGGGGTGGGCCCGCCAGCGCTATCGGTGCGCACCCTGCAGACCAAAGTCCCACCCCCAACCCCTCCCGCGACCGGGAGGGGAGCAGAGATGGGATCCCCTCCCGCGAGCGGGAGGGGAGTTTGGAGGTAATCGACGTCTACTCGACCCGCCCTGACACAATCTTCGGCGCCAGCTTCGTGGCGATCGCGTGCGACCATCCGCTTGCGACCGCGCTGGCCGCCAATCGCTATGCGCTCGAGCAGTTCATCGAGGAGTGCCGACGCGGCGGCACGACCGCGGCGGAGATCGAGACCGCGGAGAAACTGGGCTTCGATACCGGGCTGACCGTCGAGCATCCGCTGCTGCCGGGCACGACGCTGCCGGTGTTCGTCGCCAATTTCGTGCTGATGGACTATGGCACCGGCGCGGTGATGGGCGTGCCCGCGCACGACCAGCGCGACCTCGACTTCGCGCGCAAGTACGAGCTGCCAGTGCGCCGCGTCGTCGCCGATGGTGACACGGTCGACCCCTATTTTCGCGGCAAAGACGCTTTCACCGGCGCGGGCTTGATCGTGAACTCGGGCTTCCTCGACGGGTTGTCGGTCGATGCGGCGAAGGCAGCAGTCATCGCGCGCGGCGAGGACGAAGGCTGGGGCGAGGGGCAGACGCAATACCGGCTGCGCGATTGGGGCGTGTCGCGCCAGCGCTATTGGGGCACACCGATCCCGATCATCCACTGCGACTTCTGCGGCGTGTTGCCGGTCCCGCGGTCGCAGCTGCCGCTCGTCCTGCCCGAGGACGTGAGCTTCGACGTGCCGGGCAATCCGCTCGACCGCCACCCGACATGGAAGCACGTCGCCTGCCCAAATTGCCGTTGCCCTGCGCGCCGCGAAACCGACACGCTCGACACGTTCGTCGATTCGAGTTGGTATTTCATCCGCTTCGCCAGCCAGCCCAAGGACAAGCCGTTCGACCGCGCCGAGGCCGAGGCCTGGCTTCCCGTCGGGCAATATATCGGCGGCGTCGAGCACGCGATCCTGCACCTGCTCTACGCACGCTTCTGGACACGCGCGCTGCAACGCATCGGCAAGCTCGACATCGCCGAGCCGTTCGCAGGTTTGTTCACGCAAGGGATGGTGACGCACGAGACTTATTATCGCGCTTACATCACTCGCGGTGACCGTCCGAGTTCCGTCAATCCAAACACAATTGTCACTGAAATCTCGTCCATTCAGACATGGTGCTCACCAGATGAAATTGAACAGAGAGATGGAAAGCTCTTTCTTTTAGGCACCAACGACGAAGTTAAAGTCGGCCGCGTCGAAAAAATGTCGAAGAGCAAGCGCAACACCATCGACCCCGAGCCGATGTTCGACCGCTACGGCGCCGATGCGGTGCGCTGGTTCATGCTGTCGGACTCGCCGCCCGAACGCGACCTGCCGTGGAGCGAGAGCGGCATCGAGGGGACATGGCGCTTCGTCCAACGGCTGTGGCGGCTGTTTTCGGACATTCCTCCCCGGAACGGGGAGGTGGCGGCGCAGCCGACGGAGGGGCCGCGCAACACGGACGAGCCAACCGTGGCGACGCCCCTCCGACAGCCTGCGGCTGCCACCTCCCCCGCAGGGGGAGGAGTGGACGCAGCCCTCGACCGCGTCCTCCACCGCGCGATCGCGGGGATCGGCGCGGACATCGACGCGCTCGGCTTCAACAAGGCGGTCGCCAAGGTGCACGAACTGACCAACGCCATCGAAAAGGCCGCGCCCTCGGCTTCGCGTGACACCGCGATCGCGATGCTGATCCGGCTCGTCGCGCCGATGCTTCCGCATCTCGCCGAGGAAGCATGGGCAGCGCGTAACCAAACAGGTCTCGTCGCCGACGCACCCTGGCCGGTCGCCGATCCCGCGCTGCTGGTCGACGAAAGCGTCACGATTGCGCTTCAGGTCAACGGCAAGCTACGCGACACGATTACGGCGGCCAAAGGCACAGGCAAAGACGCGTTGGAAGCGCTTGCCATGCAGTCGGCCAAC
>JAYTAR010000326.1:0-8570 GCA_043737455.1 Sphingomonadales bacterium
TCGAGCAGCTGCCCCGCCTCGCCGCCGAGCAGCCGACCTGCCTCGACATCGCCCGCGTCGGGAACGTCGGTCACGATCATCACCCCACTTGCGGTATTACCCTCTGGCGCGACGCGGCGGCGCGGCGGGAACGACGCGAGCAACCCGGTGTCGGTCATGAACCACTCGACGAATGCGGGCAGCGTATCGGGCATGACCGCCACGCTGATGGGCTTGCTCACTAGCGCGGGCACGGCGACCAGCGGGCGGGCCAGCGGCGCCACCCCCTCGAGCCACCGTCGCGGTTCGTCTTCGACGAGAACGTCGACCCCGGCGTCACGCCACCAGCCGATCGTCGTTTCGGCGACCGCCCAGATGTCAGAATCGATGGCACTTCCCACATGCAGGGTAGAGACGGCGGTTGACGGTTGCGTCAATGATGCGGCACGCGCGTTATGACGAGACGTGAACCAAGCGCGGCAGGATGCACGCGCGCCAAACCGAAGCGGACAAGAATGACGACGCGCGAAGCAATGCCGTATGACGTGGTAATCGTGGGGGCAGGGCCTGCCGGGCTGACGGCGGCGATCAGACTGAAACAAATCGATCCCGAGCTCGGCGTCTGTGTCCTTGAAAAGGGGTCCGAAGTCGGTGCGCACATCCTGTCGGGCGCGGTGATCGACCCGCGTGCGCTCGATGAGCTGCTGCCCGAATGGCGGTCGTCTGGCTGCTCGCTGGCCGACGTGCCGGTTGTCGACAACCAGCATTGGGTCCTGACCGACAAAAAGAAGTATGCGTTGCCGCATCTGATGATGCCCGGCTTCATGCACAATAAGCGTACCTATACCGGTTCGCTCGGCAATCTGTGTCGCTGGCTCGCCGAACAAGCCGAAGCGCTGGGGGTCGAGATCTTCCCCGGCTTCGCCGCCGCCGAAATCCTCTACCATAACGACGGGTCGGTGAAGGGTGTCGCGACGGGCGATATGGGCGTTGCGCGCGACGGCACGCACAAGCCGGACTATCAGCCAGGGCTCGAGCTCCACGCGAAATACACCTTCTTCGCCGAAGGAGCGCGCGGCGGCCTGTCGAAGCAGCTCAAGCGCGTCTTCGACCTCGAGGCGAAGTGTCAGCCGCAGGTCTATGGCATCGGGTTGAAAGAGCTTTGGGACGTCGATCCTGCCAATCACGTGCCCGGGCGCGTCATCCATACGCAGGGCTGGCCGCTCGACGATGCCTGGGGCGGGGGTTTCCTCTATCACCAAGCGAACAATCAGGTCGCGCTCGGCTTCGTCGTCGCGCTCGATTATAAGAACCCGTATCTTTCACCGTTCGACGAATTCCAGCGGTGGAAGCATCATCCCGAGATCGCAGCGATACTGAAGGGCGCGCGGCGCGTGTCTTACGGTGCGCGTGCCATCAACGAAGGTGGCTGGCAGTCGATCCCCAAGCTCGCGTTCCCCGGTGGTGCGCTGATCGGTTGCGCGGCGGGTTTCGTCAACGTGCCGCGCATCAAGGGCACGCACACTGCCATGAAGTCGGCGATGCTCGCCGCCGACAGTGCGGCGGCGGCGATCAAGGCAGAACGGTCGTCCGACGAGCTCGTCGATTACGAGCCCGCGCTGCGCTCGAGTTGGATCGCGACCGAGTTGAAACAGGTCGTCAACGCCGAACCCGCCGTCGCCAAATACGGCAATTTCTGGGGCACGGTCGTCGCGGGTGCCGACATGTGGATGCGCCAGCTCAAGATCGGGCTGCCGATCACGATGAAGCATCATCCCGATCACGAAAGCTTGTGGCGCAAGGACATCGTCAAGCCGATCGCCTATCCCAAGCCCGACGGCGTGCTGAGCTTCGACAAACTGTCGTCGGTCTTCGTCTCGAACACCAATCACGAGGAAGACCAGCCGGTCCACCTCGTGCTCAAGGACGCCGACGTTCCGATCCGCGTGAACTTGCCGCTCTACGATAACCCCGAGCAGCGCTACTGCCCGGCGGGGGTCTATGAAATCGTCGGGCGTGAGGAGAATGTGCCGCGACTGCAGATCAACGCGCAAAACTGCGTCCACTGCAAGACGTGCGACATCAAGGACCCGACGCAGAACATCAATTGGGTCGTGCCGGAGGGCGGCGGTGGCCCGAACTATCCGAACATGTAGCGCGGTTGCTTTACTGCTGATCGCGGGCGCGGCGGAGGCGAAGCGGATCGTACCGTCGGCGCTGGGCATTTATGCGCGAGCGCGCGTGGCGGAGGGATTGCGGCAGCCAGACGCTGCGTTGGCACTCTACCGTGATGCTTTGGTCGGCGCGCCGGAGGAACTCGTCGTCGCATTCCGGGCCTATCGCGCCGCGGTCGATGGCGGCGATTATCCGCTCGCACTGCGCGCGGCGCAGGCGCTCGACCGTGCCGGGACGCTGCCGCCCGACGCACGCGTGTTGCTGTACATCGCGGCGGTTCGCGAACGCGACTGGTCGGCGGCGCGCGCGCGGCTGATCGGCATGCGCGACACCGGGCGCGACACGGGCCGCGAGGGCGATCGCGGCGAGGCCGGGTTCGGCTTCCTGGCCCCGATGCTGGGCGCGTGGCTGCCCGGCGGCGACGATCGCCCCGAGCGCGAAGCGGAGCGCCCGAACGCCTATAGCGCCGAAAATCAGGCGCTGCTCGCGCTCGCGCAAGGACGCGTTGCCGAGGGAAGCAGCGCCGTGCGTGCCTTGTGGTCCACCGACGCCTATCGCGCCACGTCGCTGCGCATCGTCGCGGCGGCGACGCTCGGCAATCGGGGAGACCGCGATGCTGCGCTCGCGCTGTTGACACAGAACGACATGTCGACCGCGGCAATGCGGCAGCTCGTGACCGGCACGGCCAAGTCGCCGCTCGCCGTCGACAACGCCGCGCGTGGGGCAGCGTTCGTCCTCTCGCGAATGGCGGGCGACTTGATCAGCGCGAACACGCCCCGCTCGGCGGTGACGCTGGCGCGCTTTGCGACCTTTGCCGATCCCGCCAACCCGCGCGTTGCGCTGATGGCGGCCGGGGCACTTGCGGCCGCGAAACGTACCGCGGCGGCGCGCGCGCTGGTCGATCGTTTGCGCGCCGACCCGGTCTATGGCGACGATGCCGCGTCGCTGCGCATCGACTTGCTCGAAGCGGGGGGCGAGCACGACACCGCGCTGGCCGAAGCGACCGCGCGCGGCACGCGGTCGCCCAACGACCGTGCGCGGGTCGGCGATATCGAAGCGCGGCGCGGGAACCATGCCGTCGCCGCCGGGCATTATCACGCGGCGATCACCCAGGTGGGGGCGGACAAGGCGGGCTGGGCGCTCTGGCTGGCCGCGGGCAATGCCGCCGATCAGGCGGGCGACTGGACCGCGGCGCGCGATGCGCTCGGCCAGGCGCTCGCGCTCGCACCCGATGAGCCGCGCGTCCTGAACCAGCTTGGCTTCGGCATGATCGAGCGACGCGAGGATGAACCGCGCGCGATGAGGCTGATCGAGCGCGCAAGTGCCGCGCAACCCAACAATGCCGCGATCGTCGATTCGCTCGGCTGGGCAGCGTTCCGGCTGGGGCAGGTCGACCGCGCGATCGGTCTGCTCGAACGCGCGCGCGATCTCGCGGTCGCCGAACCCGAGATCGGCGAGCATCTCGGTGACGCTTATTGGACGGCGGGGCGGCGGATCGAGGCGCGATACGCGTGGCGCGCGGCGCGCGAAGTGGCACGCGACGGAACGACCGAACGGCTCGACGGCAAGATCGCTCGGGGGCTGCCCTGACGCGCACGCACACCCAGACCGCCTATGCCAAGCTCAACCTTGCACTCCACGTGCGACGGCGGCGCGATGACGGGTATCACGACCTCGAGACCGTGTTCGCTTTTTGCGAAGACGGCGACACGGTGTCGGCGTCACCGGCCGAAGTGACCACGTTGACGATCGACGGGCCGTTCGCCGATGGCTTGTCGAAGACCGACAACCTCGTGCTCCGTGCGGCGGCGGCGTTGGGCGTTAAGGCGCGACTGCGCCTGATAAAGAACCTGCCCGTTGCAAGCGGCATTGGCGGTGGGTCCGCCGACGCGGCGGCCACGCTACGGTTGCTCACCCCCGCGCTTTCGCAGGAGCACGGGGCATTGCTGGAGCTCGCCGCCTCGCTCGGTGCCGACGTGCCCGCCTGCCTCAACTCCACCACCGTGCGCGGCGCGGGAGTGGGCGAGGTTTTCTCCCCCGAGCCGCCCGTCACCGGCACCCCGGTGCTGCTCGTCAACCCCGGCGTCGCTCTGTCGACGGGCGCGGTGTTCGCGGCCTGGGACGGGGTCGACCGGGGTCCGCTCGGCGACTGGCGCGACGGACGCAACGATTTGGAAGCGGCGGCGTGCACGCTCGTGCCCACAATCGCGCCGCTGATCGAATGGCTGGCCGCGCGGCCAGGCGCGACGCTCGCGCGTATGTCGGGATCGGGCGCAACTTGCTTTGCGCTGTTCGACAGCGACGCTGCGCGCGATACGGCGGCTGCGGCGGCGGCGGATGACTTGCCCGGCTGCTGGACGCTGGCGACGCGGCTGCGATGATGCGGTCTCGACGAGGGGCCGCTGCCAGCCGCGACTTGACCTTGTTCGTTACCCCGGCGAAGGCTGGGGCCTGACCACTTGACGTCGAGCGCGGCTTTGCGACGTCGGCGCGTCCGGGCCCCGGCCTGCGCCGCGGGGACAGCTTTAACGGGGGAATGATGGTGCACAGGTTCGACAAATCGAAACTCCCCAGCCGACATGTATCGGTCGGCCCCGAGCGTGCGCCGCACCGCAGCTATTATTATGCGATGGGGCTGACCGAGGAAGAAATCGCGCGACCCTTCGTCGGCATCGTCAGCGCTGGAAACGACAGCGCACCATGCAACACCACGCTCGACGCGCAAGCTGATGTCGCGCGTCGCGGCGTCGAGGCGGGCGGGGGCATGCCGCGGCGCTTCAACACGATCACCGTCACCGACGGCATCGCCATGGGGCATCAGGGGATGAAATCTTCGCTCGTCAGTCGCGAGGTGATCGCCGATTCGGTCGAACTCAGCGTTCGCGGCCATTGCTACGACGCACTCGTCGCTTTCGCGGGCTGCGACAAATCGCTGCCTGGCATGATGATGGCAATGCTGCGGCTGAACGTGCCGAGCATCTTTGTTTACGGCGGATCGATCCTGCCGGGACGGTTCGAGGGGCGCGACGTGACCGTCGTCGACGTGTTCGAAGCGGTCGGCCGCTTCGCCTCGGGCGATGGTTGCCCAATCGAGGAACTCCACGCGCTCGAACGCGTCGCCTGTCCCGGGCACGGCGCCTGCGGTGGGCAATTCACCGCCAACACGATGGCCTGCGTCGCCGAAGCGATGGGGCTGTCGCTGCCCAACAGCAACATGGTGCCCGCGCCTTATACGTCGCGCGAACAGATCGCGCATGCGGCGGGCGTGCAGGTGATGGAGTTGCTGGCCACGGACCTGCGCCCGCGCGCGATCGCGACACGTGCCGCGTTCGTCAACGGCGCGCGCATCGTCGCGGCGACAGGCGGGTCGACCAATGCCGCGCTCCATTTACCTGCAATGGCGAACGAGGCGGGGATCGACTTCGACCTGTTCGACGTGGCCGAAGCGTTCAAGTCGACGCCGTATCTCGCCGACCTGAAGCCGGGCGGGCAGTTCGTGGCGAGGGACATGCATGACGCGGGCGGCGTCTACATGATGATGAAGACGATGCTGGGCGAAGGGTTGCTCGATGGCGACTGCCTGACCGTGACCGGGCGCACGCTCGCCGAGAACATTGACGAGATCGTCTGGAACCCCGACCAGAAGGTTATCTATCCCGCGACCGCGCCGATCAGCCCGACCGGCGGCGTCGTGGGCTTACGCGGTAGTCTCGCGCCCGATGGCGCAATCGTGAAGGTCGCGGGGCTGCATGCCCTGACCTTCAGCGGCCCGGCACGCGTATTCGATTGCGAGGAGGATTGCTTCGCGGCGGTCGAGGCACGCGACATCGCCGAGGGCTGCGTGATCGTCATCCGCTATGAGGGGCCCAAGGGCGGTCCCGGTATGCGCGAGATGCTGTCGACCACCGCTGCGCTCTACGGCCTAGGCCTAGGTGAGAAAGTCGCACTGGTGACCGACGGGCGCTTTTCGGGCGCGACGCGTGGCTTTTGCATCGGCCATGTCGGGCCCGAGGCAGCCGACGGCGGGCCGATCGCTTTGGTCGAGGACGGTGATACGATCGCCATCGATGCGAACGCGGGCACGATCGACCTTCGGGTCGCCGACGACGCTCTCGCCGCGCGCAAGGCGGCATGGGTACCGCGCACCAATGCCTATCAGGCCGGTGCGTTGTGGCGTTATGCGCAAAACGTCGGGCCGGCATGGCAGGGCGCGGTGACGCACCCGGGTGCCAAGGCCGAACGGCATGTTTATGCCGATATCTAGCGTCGTGAAGACGTCGCTCCGCCGGGGCAACGTGTTGGTGATGGCACTCCTGCTCGCCGGTTGCACGAAAAGCGAAGACAAGGTGGCCGACGCGCTACCCGAGGACCGCATCGAGTGCGCGATCGGCAGTGCCGACTTCAAGTCCGATTGCGCGATCGAGCGCGGCCCGGCGACGCTGGTCCTCCGCCATGCCGACGGCGGGTTCCGGCGGCTCGACGTGGCGCCTGACCGAACGCTGAGCGTCGCCGATGGCAGTGAGAGCGTCGTCGGGAAACCGCTCCCCGACGGGCGTCTCGAAATCGCGATCGGTCGCGATCGGTATCGTCTGCCCGGCGGCAAGTGACCCCGCTCGCAGGGCCGATCCTCACCGCCGCCGCGATGCGCGCGGCGGAAGAAGGCGCGGGCGTCGGGCTGGACGTGTTGATGGAGCGCGCGGGCGCTGCGTTGGGGGAAGCGGCAGCCCGACTGGGCGGCGGTGCGCCGGTCCTCGTCATATGCGGGTGCGCAAACAACGGCGGCGACGGCTATGTCGCGGCGCGCTGGCTCGCGGCGCGTGGCATTGCGGTGCGGATCGCGGCGATCGGGCCGCCCAAGACCGACCTGGCAAAAGCGGCCCGCGCGCGCTGGGAAGCGCCGGTCGAGCGGCTCGATGATGCTCGCTCGGCACCGGTGCTCGTCGATGCGTTGTTCGGGACGGGCGTGACGCGCCCGCTGGAAGCGGACCTGGTTGCGGCACTGCGCCGACTGCGATCGGGGGCGCGCCTGACGATCGCTGCCGACGTGCCGAGCGGCGTCAGGGCCGACGACGGCACCGACCTTGGGTGCGTCGGTGCCGATGTCACACTCGCCTTTGCCGCGGCCAAGCCCGCACATCTCCTCCAGCCCGCCGCTGCGCTTTGCGGTCGCGTGCTGGTCGCCGACATCGGCGTGGCTGTCGCCAGCGACACGTGCGTGCTCGATCGCCCGACGCTGGCACCGCCGGGCGCCGCCGATCACAAATATACCCGCGGCATGGTGGCGGTCGTGCCCGGTAACATGAGGGGCGCAGCGTCGCTAAGCGTCCGGGCCGCCGCGCCGATCGCGGGCTACACAATCCTGTGTGGCACCGGCGACGCGCCGGCGGCGGTCGTGCGGCGCGGCTTCGCGGCTGTGCTGGGCGATGCCAGGCTGGGCGCGATGCTGATCGGTCCCGGTCTGGCCGCAACCGATACGGCGCGAACCACCCTCGACGCGGTGCTTGCTTCGCAGGTCGCGCTCGTGCTCGATGCGGGTGCGCTCGCGCTGGTCACGCCCGACCGGCTGCGCCGCGCCGCGCCCGTCATCGTGACGCCGCATGAAGGCGAATTCACTCGCCTCTTCGGCGTGCTGACGGGCAGCAAAGCTGACCGCGCGCGTGTCGCGGCGGCGACGTCGGGCGCGGTCGTCATTTTGAAGGGCAGCGACACCGTCATCGCCGCGCCCGACGGTCGAGTGACGCTCGCGCCGCCGGCAAGTGCGTGGCTGGCGACCGCAGGGAGCGGCGACGTGCTGGCGGGCATTGCCGCCGCGCTGCTCGCGCGTGGCCTGCCTGGGTATGAGGCGGCCTGCGCGGCGGTCTGGATGCACGGCGAGGCGGCGCGGCGTGCTGGCCCCGCCTTTATCGCCGACGAGCTTTCCGCTTATGTCGGCGCGGCGTTCGCAGCGGCCTGCCGATGATGGAGACCATCGTCCGCCTCGCCGCGCGGGGCGACGGCGTCAGCGACGCTGGACGGTTCGTTGCCGGCGCGGCGCCGGGCGACCGTATCGACGGCGACGTGCTCACGCCCGGCCCGCACCGGACGGTGCCGCCGTGCAGGCATTACGGAACGTGCGGCGGTTGCCAGCTTCAGCATGTCGATGACGACAGCTACGCCAGCTTCCTGATCGACCGGATCGCGGGTGCGCTCGCCGAACAGCGCATCGACAGGCCCGCGTTCGCCGTCCCGTATCTGTCGCCGCCGCGCACGCGCCGCCGCGCCAGCCTGCGCGCCGAACGTCACGGCAACCAACTTCTGCTCGGCTTCAACGTCGGCGCGAGCCACCGCATCGTCGACCTGCGCGAATGCCATGTGCTGCTGCCCGCACTCTTCGCGCTTGTCGCGCCACTCCGCCGACTGCTCGCGGTCGCCATGCC
>JAYTAR010000327.1:0-3486 GCA_043737455.1 Sphingomonadales bacterium
TTCGATCGTAAGTCTACCTTCGTCGAGGTCGCGCACCTTGACGATAGTCGACCCGGCATAAGCTTCGCGCAAAGTTTCGCGTGCCGCGTCCGCAGCGACGCCGAATAGGGGCACGTCGACGATCATCCCGCGCGGGGTTGCCGCCACTGCCGGCGCGAACAACGGTGCGTGCACAAGCGAACAATGGATTTGCATCTCGGGCACATGTTTGTGAGCAAGCGTCAGCGCATAGGTCCGAAAAGCGGTCGGTGATGCGGCGCGCTCAAACTCAGCGATCATGGCCTTGCCGCCGCCGGTATAGCCCGACACTGCGTTGCACGTGAGCGACGTGCTGCGATCGATCAACCCTGCGCGCACGAGCGGGGCCACGAGCGCGATGAATCCCGTGGCATAACAACCGGGGTTGGAAAGGCGCATTGCGCCGCTCACGACCTCGCGTCCTACAACTTCAGGAAAGCCGTAAACCCAATTCGGCGCGCAACGGTGTGCCGTCGACGCGTCGATAACGCGGACGCGGCTGCTTTCGATCAGCGTCACTGCCTCTACTGCTGCATCATCGGGTAGACAGAGTATAACTATGTCGGCCGCATTGATCATGGCGCGACGCGCGGCAATATTTTTACGGTCTGCATCGTCGAGCGTCAGCAACGTAAGATCGCGACGGTCGGCAAGGCGGGTTCGAATTTCAAGTCCCGTCGTA
Organism: Sphingomonadales bacterium; assembly: GCA_043737455.1. Classification (GTDB taxonomy): domain Bacteria; phylum Pseudomonadota; class Alphaproteobacteria; order Sphingomonadales; family Sphingomonadaceae; genus Sphingomonas_O. Next base: position 701 of record JAYTAR010000327.1, read on the forward strand.
CCGACCGCCCCGTCGATAAAGACACGCATCAAGTGTGCACCAATTTTGACGAAGCAACGTATCCCGTAACGCCAAGTGTAACGCTACGACCCCACGCCCAATCAGGCATCAACTCTAAGACTTGAAAGTAGTCACCTGAAGACAAATCGGCAAATTCGCTAGCTTTTGCATTCGGTATTGCTCGCACCTTTGCGGCACTTGTCACCGACATCGTCATTGGTACTGAATAGCGCTGAGCGAAATATCGGTTAGCAAGTGCAATATCCGCGAGGTCAGGACGTGCCAATTCTAAGCTATGATCGATCGGACACGAGCGCCTCTCCAGTCGGATCGTCTTACGCGGCCACTTCGCGTAACGACCGGACGCTGCCGTTTCCGACTGCGGGTCTGTGACTGACACGGTGTCCGAAATCGTCAAGAAAGCCCGCCCCTGTCTCGGTCGTCGCGACGAACACGTTCCGCCGGTCGTGTTCGTCGCGTTCGCGCGCCAGATAGCCGAGTGCGCCCAATCTGTTCAAGGCACGTGTCACGACTGGTTTAGAAACGTTGAGGCCGCGCGCTAGTCCGCGCACAGTGTGCGGACCCTGCGTCTGATAGACCAGCAGCAGCAAGGCCATCTGTCGATTGGTCAAGTCGGGCTGGCCCGACCGAACGTAATCGAGCAAAGTGTTCATCCAATTTGTCAGGGGCTTGTTCAACACGGGTACACTTCCTGTCCGCAGCCATGTGGCCGTCGTAATTTCGTAACGACCAAGCACCGTAATCGTTGCGCCGACAGGTTTAGCGATACCGGCTATTAATCATCTCCCATACAGCGCGCAGCCCGAGTGCCTCGCCGCCTTTCGGACGTCCCGGTTTTGCCGAAGGACGCCACGCGAACGTGTCGAGGTGGAGCCAAGGCGTCGTGGCGGGGACAAAGCGCCGAAGAAACAGCGCTGCCGTGATCGCGCCGGCGAAACTCCCTTCAGGGGCGTTGGTCAGCGTCGCAACGTCAGACTTGAGCATCTCGTCATAGCCATCGTGCAGCGGCATGCGCCACACCCGGTCCTCACATGCGGCCCCGATGGCCAGAACCGCGTCAACCAGCGCGTCGTCGTTCGAGAATGCCGCGGGGAGGTCGGGACCCAGCGCGACGCGCGCAGCCCCCGTCAACGTGGCGAAGTCGATGATCAATTCGGGCGCCGCTTCTCCTGCCTTGGTCAGCGCGTCGGCAAGCACCAGTCGACCCTCGGCATCCGTGTTGCCGATCTCAACCGTCAACCCTGCGCGGCTGGTCAAAATATCGCCTGGCCGCATCGCATTTCCGGCAATCGCGTTCTCGACGGCGGGAATCAGCAAGTGAAGTCGGACCGGAAGTCGCGCGGCCATGATAAGGTCCGCCAGCGCAAGCGCGTGTGCCGCACCACCCATGTCCTTTTTCATCAGCCTCATGCCCGACGATGGCTTGATGTCGAGACCACCTGAATCGAAACACACGCCCTTTCCGATAATGGCAACGCGCGGGTGGGCGGGGTTACCCCACTCGAGCTCGATCAGACGGGGCTCATACCCCCGCCCCGCAGCGCGCCCGACCGCATGAATCATGGGGAAGCCATGCTCGAGCGCGCTCCGCCGGGTGACGGTCGGTGTCACACCGTACAACGCCGCAACGCGCGCGACCTCTGCTTCGATAGCTGCCGGTCCCATATCGGCCGCGGGCATGTTGACCATGTCGCGGACAAGCTCGACTGCACGCGCCATACGCAGCGTCGCGTCGATCGATGCAGGCGCATCGCACAGCAGCACTCGCGGCCCGTTCGCGTCGGGCGAACGGTAGCGATCGAAGCGGTAGTGCGCGAGAACCCATCCGAGGCCGGCGCTTCCAATCGGTACCGTAGGCCGATAATTTCCCGTGGGCAGCAACTCCGCGGCGCGCGCCAAGCACCAGGGACCGAGCGCAACGACCGACTTGACCCCAACGACCGCCTGCCAGCCGTCGATACTTCCCACGATCGCGACGCCATCGGGTGCAGCCGCAAATTTCTGTGCGTCGAGGACGACGCGTACAGTTGAAGGCTGGGCAGCGCGCCACGCTTCAAGGCTGGCGACATCGACGATATGCAGCGCGGTGGCCGGGCCACCGCGATCGGGGGTCAATTTGTGCGTCATCGCGCCTGACTAGCCGCGTGACGCCCCAACGCAAGCGCTTGAGCTGGGCGCGACAATGAGCGAAAACGATCGGGGGGAATTACGATGAGCAGCGAAGCACAGTGTGCAGCGTGTGACACAATGCTGGCCGGACGCTGGTGTCATTCTTGTGGTCAGGACACGCACGCGCGTCCTCGCCCTTTAGGTGAAATGGCGCAAGAAGTGTTTTCCGAATATTCCCCGATTGACAGCACATGGACGCGGACGGCGGCGGCGCTTGCTGTGAGCCCTGGCCGCATTCTCACCGCGTACCAACGCGGAGCCAGCCGCCTTTACGTAACCCCGCTCAAGCTGTTCATCGGTGCCATCGCGCTGTTTCTTATTCTGCTCGGCGCGTTCGACCTCTCGCTTTATCAATTTGTGTGGAAGGCCGAGCGCGGACAACCGCAAGTCGCGCAGATCGACCGCGCTGGTGAGGTACATATACGCGGTACGTGGCAGGATGATCGCTGGTTGCAGCAGCGATTGTCCCCCTCCATCGATCCGTCAGTCGAGCGCGCACTAGGCTCAGGACCCATTAAGGGGATTCCCAAGACAGTTGCGATCTGATTCAGTGGGTGCGCTGAGGAGGCGTTGCCATGAGTGATCTGATTTGGTTG
>JAYTAR010000328.1:0-3475 GCA_043737455.1 Sphingomonadales bacterium
TCGCCACCGCGCAAGCGCGCGTGCTCGCACTGGGCGATGCGGTTGCGGTCGAAACGGTCGCGCTGGCGTCGGCTGCGGGGCGCTGGGCGGCGGCCGACATCGTCGCGCGGCGGACGCAGCCCGCATGCGCGCTGTCGTCGATGGACGGCTATGCGGTCCGCTTTGCCGATATGCCGGGACCATGGCAGGTGATCGGCACGTCGGCGGCGGGCGCGGGCTTCACGGGTGCGGTCGGCGCGGGCCAGGCCGTGCGGATTTTTACCGGCGCGGCGGTACCCGAGCACGCCGACACGGTCCTGGTGCAGGAGGATGCGACGCGAGATGGCGCGCACTTGACCTTGTCGGGCGAAGGGCCGGGCGGGCGAGGCGCGTCGATCCGCGCTGCCGGCTCGGACTTCACCGTCGAACAGGTCTTGCTCGCGGCGGGCGCTCGCCTCATGCCGGCGGCAATCGCGCTTGCAGCGGCGGGCGGGCATGGCACATTGACGGTCAGGCGGCGCTTGCGCATCGCGCTGCTGGCGACCGGTGACGAGCTCGTGGCGGCGGGGGGCCCATGTCCCGACGACCGGCTGCCCGACGCGAACACACCGATGCTGGCCGCGTTTCTCGGCGATCTGCCGGTCGACATCGTCGACCTCGGGATCGTACTTGATGATCGTACCGCGCTCGCCGCCGCGATCGACCGCGCTCGCGACGTCGATATTCTGGTGACGAGCGGCGGCGCATCGGTCGGCGACTATGATCTTGTCCGACCCGCGCTGCTCGCGGCGGGCGCAGTGCTCGATTTCTGGAAAGTCGCGATGCGCCCCGGCAAGCCGCTGATGGCGGGGCGGTTGGGAAACGGCGTCGTTCTGGGATTGCCCGGCAACCCGGTCAGTGCGTTCGTAACGGCGACCTTGTTCCTGCGCCCGCTCGTCGCGCAGCTGTTGGGAGCACGCGATCCCTTGCCGTCGCGCGTATCGGCGATAGTCGCCGCGCCGCTTCCCGAAGTTGGGGCGCGCACCGATTTCGTCCGCGCGAACTGGGCGCTGGGCAAGCTGGCCCCGCTTCCCTCGCATGACAGCGGGGCGCTGCTGCCGTTGGCAAACGCCGAAGCGCTCATCGTCCGCCCGGCAAGTTCGCAAGCCGTAGCGGCAGGCGCGGTGGTTGAGGCGATTTTGATCGCTTGACGACTGCCTGATTGTTTCCTACACGTTCCGCGTTCGTTCCCGCGAGGAGGGTCGCATGTTAACGCGCAAGCAGCACGAATTGCTGGTTTTCATCAATGGTCGTCTCGATGAAGCGGGTATTTCGCCTTCGTTCGAAGAAATGAAAGACGCGCTCGACCTGAAGTCGAAGTCGGGCGTGCACCGGTTGATTTCGGCGCTCGAGGAACGCGGCTTCATCCGGCGTCTCGCGAACCGTGCCCGTGCGCTCGAGATCGTGCGCATGCCGACCGATGGCGGCAAGCGTAGCGACAATGTCGTCGAACTGCCGCGGCGACTGCCCGAGCCAGCGAACGACGTAATTGAGCTGCGGCTGCACGGGCGCATCGCCGCGGGTATGCCGATCGAGGCGATCGAAGCCGATACGACGCTAGCCGTGCCGGCCGCCCTGCTGGGGCCGGGCGAGCATTATGCGCTCGAAGTGTCGGGCGACTCCATGATTGAAGCGGGTATCCTCGACGGGGATTATGCGCTGATCCGCAAGACCGAGGTCGCGCGCAATGGCGAAATCGTCGTCGCGCTGATCGACGATCATGAGGCGACGTTGAAGTATTTCCACAACGACGGCAGGCAGGTCCGGCTCGATCCTGCCAACGCCGCGCACCAGCCGCAGGTCTATGCGACACATCAGGTCGCAGTGCAGGGTCGTCTCGCGGGCCTCCTGCGCCGCTATCACTAGAGCGTGACGCTCTAAAGGCTGCGCGCGAGCACGAGAAAGCGCGCCGCGGCAACGAAGTCCGCTTGGCGGGCAGTACGCGCTTGCGCGGCGAGGGCGTCTTCTCCCCAGCGATCACGCTGCCACAGTTCATCGAGATGAGTTGCCGCGAACGCCGCATCGGCGGTGATCGCGTCCTCGTCGATCATGAGCGCAGCGACCAGCGACCCTCCGATCGTAACGAGCGGCGACAGCGCGGCGAGGGCGAAAGCATCACGCGAGGCGACTGCGGCAGTCAGGCGTGCGAGCGTCTCGCGCGGCTGTGGACGGTGCACGACCCCCTCGATGACGGTGAAGGCAACATGGTAACGCGCGCGCGCCCAGTCGAGGAGCGGGTCCCAACATGCCGCCTCATGCGCTGCGAGCTCGGGCGGTGCGGCCGCGCGATAGCAGAGCATGTCGGACTGGGCATAAGTGGCAAGTTCGTCGACAAAGCGCGCGCAATCGGGCGCGACCTGGTCGACGGCTGCGTTGGCGAGGCCAGTCAGCGGCATCGCACGCGGATCGATCTCATCGCTTATCACGCGCCACTCGTCGGCGATCGCCGCGGCGAGTGCGTCGGTCGGCAAGCGCAACGCCGCGCGCAGCGGCGTCCGCACCGGGCGCGTGTCGAGCAGCACCGTGCGCTGGGTGACCGTTACCTCTGTATAGAAACGTTTCATGCCAAGCTCACGGAGCGGGCGGCGTGCGCCATTGACGCGCGAAATATTTGGGCATTAGCAACGAGTCCACGGCGCCGATCACGATCAGCAATCCACCGATCAGCTCGGCCGGTTCGACCAACCGCTTGGCGATGATTGCAATGCCGAACAACGCGACGGCGATGCCGAACAAGCGGACGATCTGGATAATTGCAAAACGGCGCGCGGCGGGGTCGGTCATGGCAGCTCCAGCAAAGGGACGAGGTCGGCGGCGCGCGCGGCGATGCCATGCGCCCCGGCAACGTTCAATTCCGCGATCGGGTGATAGCCCCAGGCGACCCCGATTGCGCGCGTCCCGGCGGCGCGTGCCATGGCCATGTCGAAACTGGTATCACCGATGACGACGGTCGTGGCCGTGGTCGCGCCCGCTTCGGTGATGGCCGCCGCTACCATTGCCGGGTGCGGTTTCGACGGATGGCGGTCGGCGGTCTGGCACGTGGCGAAGTGACGCGTCAGCGCGTGGTGTTCGAGCAAATGCGCCAGCCCGCGATCGGATTTGCCAGTGACGATGCCCAACGTCCAGCCACGCGCGACCAACGTCTCGATCGCGTCGGCAATGCCGTCGAACAGCGGTTCGTCGACGCGACCCTCGGCACGCATCGTCTGGAACGCAATCTTGTAATCGGACGCGATCTGGCGATGCAGCCTCGCGTGTTCGCCCGGCAGCAGGCGTGCGACCGCCTCGATCAGGCTGAGCCCGACGATGCGGCGGATCGCCGACCGCCTGGGTGCGCACAGTCCCGATTGGCTGAACGCGGTTTCCATTGCGACGCAAATCACTGCTTGCGAATCGACAAGCGTGCCGTCGCAATCGAACAGTGCGAGGCGCATCATGCGCGCGTGATGGCGGCGGC
>JAYTAR010000329.1:0-8537 GCA_043737455.1 Sphingomonadales bacterium
AGCGAATGGCCCGCGCTCGATGTGTGGAGAAAAGATGGCAGCAAAGTTTACCACTTCTGGGCAGGCGAGTCCGGCGAGACCGCTGACCCTGGCGAAGACCCCCACGGCGCTCCCGATCCCCAGCCACTCTGGAACATTCTCGACCTGACGCCCGAGGGGCGCGGTACGGATTGGTATCCCAAGTTGGAGTATGACGGCGCGGAGAGCAGAAGTGTCAGCTGAAACCGAAGTTCGCGTAGTACTGGAAAACTGGGCCAAGGCTGTCAGTGATGGCGACCGCAAGGCAATCCTCGCGCATCACTCAGAAAACATGCTGATGTTCGACTTTCCAGCGACCGTCCAGGGATTGGACGCTTACGACCGCACCTGGGACTTCTTCTTTGCCAATCCATGCGGGCCGATCAGCTTCGTACCGCGTGATATGGTGGTGGTCGCCGATGACGAAGTTGCGTTCGTATCGTGCGAGATACACTGCAACGGTACGTCCGCTGGCCCTGTCTATTTCCGCCTTACGACCGGACTGCGCAAGCTCGAAGGCGAATGGGTCATCATTCACGAGCACCATTCGGTTCCGACCGAATATGCGAGACTAATTGCGCCGCAATGACCAACGCACGACTTGAGCCGGGCACGATGAAACGGCTCAGCTTTACGCATGATGGACTGCACCTATCCTACCTTGATCAGGGCGGGACGGGCATCCCTATCATCGCGCTTCATGCCTATTGGATGGAAGCTGGCACCTATGTCGATCTCGCCGAAGCGCTGGCGCCCGAGTGGCGGGTAATTTCGCTCGACCAGCGCGGACACGGGCATAGCGAGCATTCGACCGACCTTTCGTGGGAAGCCTTTATCAGCGATCTTGCTGCGTTGCTCGATTATCTCGCGATCGACGACCCTGTCATCCTAATGGGTAACTCGCTCGGCGGCACGGTCGCTTTCCGCTATGCAGCCCTGAATCCTGGCAAGGTGTGCGCGATGGTGATCGAAGAGTCACCTGCCGAAGAAGATGCCGATCTTGGCTTCATGCGCGATTGGGCGGGCACTTATCCAACGCGCGAAGCGCTGGCCGCGAAGATCGGCGAGAGGCTTGCTTGGTCGGTCGAGCCTTCCTTCCGCGAAACGCCGCAGGGTTGGACCCTCGCCTTCTCGCCTGTCGCGCTCGCCGATGCGCAGATGGGTCTGAACGGTGATTTCTGGAGCGACTGGCTAGCCACCGATTGCCCCGTGCTGCTCGTTCGCGGCAAGGATAGCCGGGCAGTTGACGGCATGATGCTTGAGCGAATGGCGGCGAAGCGAGCAAATACCGATCTGGTTAGCTTCGAGGCCGGGCATGTAGTCCATCACGACCAACCAAAAACCTTTGCGGCGTCGGTCAAGGCGTTCTTGGTTGGCACGAAAGATCGACATGCGAACCAATAGCTTGCCTCACTGTTTTGTCCGCCATGGGTCAAGGCGGCCATATCGATAATAGATTTAGAAAAGGACCCGCCCGTGCAACCGTCATCGATCATTCCGACGCTTCGTTACGAGAATACCCTCGTGGCGATCGACTGGCTCGTAGGTGTGCTCGGTTTCCAAAAGCGGTTTATCGTGCTCGATAAAAATGGCGGCATTGCCCATGCCACGCTGACGCTTGGAGCTGGCATGATTATGCTCAGCTCGGCTTCCGACACGCCGTTCGCCAAACTCATGAAGCAGCCCAATGATGTCGGCGGGGCCGAAACGCAAAGTTGCGATCCTGTCGTTCCCAGACCCCGATCATGACGACCTATTATTCGGCCAAAGGCAGCGGCACGAATGGGCCGATCGGCATGGCGGGTTCGTTCACTGACCTCGGCGTGACAGGCGATCAGAATGTCGGAAAGACGGTCCCGATGCGAACGGCGATCAGCATCGTCAGCAATGACCGCCACATTTACGAGATCTTCTTCACATCGCCCAGAAGGCCCGAAATGCTGGCGGATTGGATGATGTTCGATCGCATCAAGTAAGCGGATCGGCGTTTTACAAAGGAGCGAAATGATGGCTACTAGAGACAGCGAAGCCACACCAGTTCGCGGTAGCGCACAAGATGCGCTGTCTGTCTTTATCGGCGATTGGCGCGCCGAAGGCACGTCGTTCGGCGGCACCGACCAGTCGGGTGCCAATCCCAAAGCTAACGGCGTGCCTTGGATCAGCACCCACAGTACGCGCTGGCACACCGGCGAATTCTTTCTGATTCAGGACGAACGCGCGCTGATCGGGGGCGCGGCTTTCGACACCATCAGCGTCCTGGGGTTAGAAGCTGACGACAACGGCTACTTCGCCCGGACATTCGAGAACCACGGGTTCTATCGGCACTATGCTCTCTCGGTCGATGGCCGAATTTGGCTGCTGAAAGGTGTAACCGAGCGTGCCCACACTGTCTTCTCCGATGATGGTGATACGCAGACGATCACCTGGGAATGGCTGCGGGACGGCAAATGGCTGCCGCTCTGCAACCGGGTAGCAACGCGTGCGGGATCTTGACGCCGCTGCTGAATCGCGTCGCGAAAGGAAAGCGGATGATTAGACACGCACTCTTCCTTCAACATGGCGCCAAGTCTGGGGCGCGAGACGATGTGCAGAAGATCTGGCAAAAGCACATGCAGCCTGCAATCACCGGGAATCCTGGCCACGAAATCTACGTTTATGCGTTTGGAGACGATCCCGACCGGATCGTTGCTTTCCAGATCTATAGCAGCCTGGATGCCGCGAACGAGTTCCTCAAGTCGCAAGCCTACCGCGACTATGAACGGGAGGTCGCCCCGCTGCTCGAAGGGCCGCCGGCCGTCGAAATTCTGAAACCGCAGTGGACCAAGCCCGGTCATTGACCGATCGAAGGAATTTGAAATGACCCTGACCGCACACTGCCATTGTGGACGAACCACGTTCGAGATCGATGGCGAATTACCCGAGAAACTGACGCGCTGCACCTGCTCGTTCTGCTCGAAACGTGGGCATCTCTATGCATATTATACGCCCGACCAGCTTAAGGTGACGCAAGCCGACAGCGACGCCGTCTATCGATGGAACTCGAAGAAGGTGGCCAATCATTTCTGCAGCGCGTGCGGGTGCGACCTTTACGCCGACACCCCGGCATTCGAAACAGATGGAAGCTGGGACGGCACGACCCGCAAGATCGCTGCCAACGCCCGATTGTTCGACAATTTCGAAGCGGCGGACTGGCCGGTGACGGTGATCGACGGGAAAAATCTTTGGTAGATGACCTCAGGACACTACATCTTTTCGTCGTTGACCGCGAAATGAACCTGCGACTTGACTGAAATCATCGGGTTGGAACGCGCTAAATAAAAGACCTGGAATAGAATGCGATGTGGGGCGCGGAGCTTGCCATGGCCAATGGGCAGGAACGCATTTACGTGGTCGAACCTACTGGGTCTGTTGAGGATGCCCCCAACCTGACGGACAAGAAGTTTCCCGGCAATCCGACCTTGTCCTATCGGTCGCGCGAGCCGCTTCGAATAATCGCCGTAGTGCCGGCGGGGACGAGCAATGTCGCCGCACGGGTCCTCGAAACGATCTCGAGCGCGGTGTCACGCAGAGGATCGGCCAGCACGACGAGTAGCGCGGCGAGGATCGTCGCGTGCCCGATCAGGTCGATCCGCCCGAACGGATAGACAGCTGCAAACATGAGCAGGAATAGCGCGGCGGCCGACAGGCGGCGTACGAGCGGAGTCCATAGGAGACCAAAGCCCAGCGTGAACTCGGCGACCCCAGCCATCGTCGTGTACGGGCCGAACGGGATGCCGAACGCCAGGAACGGCTTTTGTTCGAGCAGCGGTGTGAACCACTGCGGATACATGAACTTTTCCATGCTCGACCACATCAGCGCGAGCGCGATGCCCCAGCGCAGCATGGCAAATCGGCGATCGTGCCAGCGCCCGTCGGGAAGCCCGGACAGCAGCAGGAAGCCTGCCAATCCGAGCCCGAGCGCAAGATAGTCGAGCAGATGATAGAGGTCGTAGTCCTTGAGCGTCACCGCCCACAACACGACGATCGCGACCGCCGCCGCCGCCCGCGTGCGGCGCGGCACGACAAGCAGTGCGATGATCAGCTGCGCCCATGGCACCAACTCGGACGTCGTCTTGAGCTCGGGCGTCAGATAACTGCCGCCCACGGCAAATAGCGCAACGAAAAACGCGGCGGTGACCGCGATCATGAAAGCGTCGGCATGGTTGCGCAGCGGCCGGGTCCCCCAGTCGAGCCCCTGCGTCGCTGTCTTCCCAAACGTGCGCTATTCGATCAGCGTAGTGGCAATGAAGAACGACAGGACGAGCGCGATGGCCAGCCAGAAATATGGAAGCGAAAGGATGGTCATCACCGGCACTTGCTCGGCGGCGACCTCGTAAGCCTCGAACCATTTCACATGCGCGGCAGCGGCGATGGGCAGGCCGAGCAGGCCTGCGGTCGCCGCAGCGCGCGCTGCCATTCGTAGTCCCAGGCGATGGTCATGCATGGCACGATCGTCGGCGATCGGTTGAGCGTTTTGGATGATACTGTCCTTGGTCCGGCACGGACCGGGCGGTCGAACCCGTACGCACGACCGATTTCTTACCCGCTCATGGCGGCAGGGCGTATCAGGGACACCCCTTAGATACCGCAGCGCTGACCCCGGCTATCTCGATTTCGATCGACACTGGTCAGAGGGATCAAGCGAATGAAATCCATCCTGCTGCACATCAATGACGACGCCGGACAGGAGGCGCGATTGCTGGTCGCGTGCGAACTGGCTCGTGCCCATCAAGGCCATGTCGCGTGCGTGCAGGCGACGCCCTACTATGCCTTCATCATGGGTGACCCGCTCGGCGGCATGTATCCGATGGTCGATCTTTACGACAAGCTGGCGAAGGATCGTGAAGCGCACAAGTCCGAGGTGTCGGCGCGCCTGATGCGCGAGCAGATCGAATGGGACTGGCAAGCGTGCGACGGCGATGTCGCACAGTCGATCATCAACCGGTCGCACCTGGCCGACGTCATCGTGCTCAGTCAGGAAGATGGCGATGGCAAAGCCTCGGCATTGCCGCTGGTCGCCGATGTCGCGCTCCACACCCGCACACCGGTGTTGGCAGTGCCGCTCAGCGTCGAGCGGTTCGACTGCGCTGGCCCGGTCATCGTTGCCTGGAACGGGTCGCCCGAAGCGTCCTATGCCTTGCGTGCGGCGCTGCCGATGCTGCGGACCGCGAGCAAGGTGCGCGTCGTGACGATCCTCGAGCCTGGCGGCACGTCGACTGCTGCTGACGCGACGACGTTCCTGTCGCGCCATCGCATCCACGCCGATACGCAGGTCCGAGTGCTCGATAGCGATATCGGCGCGACGATCGAGGCAGCAGCGACCGAGTTCGGCGCAAGCTACGTCGTCATGGGTGCCTATGGCCATTCGCGGTTCCGCGAAGCGCTGCTGGGCGGCGTTACGCGTCACATGCTGGGCGGAATCTCGATTCCGCTGCTCCTCGCGCACTAAATCTTTATCGACGGTGATCAACGCTAGCTGCTTGCCCGTGCCGCCGCTGGGGATGGTTAGCATAATTGAGCCGGGCACGAGCGCCGCCGACAACAGCGCGCGGAACGGTTCGGGCTAGACGCCGCGCGCGCGTTCGGTTGGCGTCAGTAAGGGCGCCACGACTGACGCCGCGCCGGGGGAGGCGCAGGCGCGAACAGCGGATGCCGCCTGTACCCGCCGATCTTAGCGCTGCTCATCCTCACGATGATTTATATCGTGTGGCTCATCTGCGCGCGCCCAGCGCGAAACATGGTCGTGCACGAACTCGAGCATGCTGCGCGGTGGCCGACCGAGCAGATCCGCCAAGACGGTGTTGGCCGGGCCCGCGCTGCCTGTCCTCAGGGCGACGTGAAGAAGCGTTTGCACAACGATCTGCATCACCGGCACGCCGTGCTTTGCGAGATGGGCCATATAGGCAAGCGTGCTGGCGGGCACGTACTCGATGGCGCGATCAAGCGCACCGGTCAGGATTGCAGCGACCTCGGCAAACGACAGACAATCAGGTCCGTTCAGTGAATAGGCACATCCTCGGTGCGAACCCGGGTCGAACAGCGCTGTGGCGGCGACGTCGGCGATGTCGCGGGCGTCGATAAAGGAAACGCGCGCGGCGCCAGCGGGCACGTAGATGCGGTCGTCCTCAACGATGTCGCGGCGATAGGCATCGATCAAGTTCTGCGCGAAGAAGCCAGGGCGCAAGATCGTCCAGTCGCGCCGCCCCGCCTGCAAATGCTGTTCGACCGCATGATGCGGCACGATCGGGTTGCGGTCGGCACCCGAGACCGAGACGAACACGATGTGCGCAACGCCGGCCGCACGTGCGACGTCGACGAAGGCGTTAAGCGTCGGCTTCATGCGCGCGATCGCAGGCGGTCGCAGCAGGAAGACGGCATGGCAGCCGTCAACGGCCGCGGCGAAACTGCTCGGATCGAGGAAGTTGAGCCGGACGCTTGTGCGATCGTCGATTGGCGTGTCACGCTCGGCAACCCGGAAGGTGGCGTTGCGTTCTCGAAGCGTGCGGACAAGGGCGCTGCCGATGTTTCCGCTCGCGCCGGTAACGAGGATCAAGACGATATGAAGCCCGTCACCGTTCCCGAAAGATCGAGATCATAGCCGTGGACCATGTCGCGGCGTCGATCGACGGGGTTGATCCTGCACATGTCGAAGCGAACGAAGCACAATTGCGATCGATCCTGGAGACCATCCCCGTTGCCATGATCGTCACCGACGACGCGGGCATGATCCTGTCATTCAGCGCGACCGCAGAGCGCATTTTCGGCTACGCCGCGCACGAGATCGTCGGCGAGGATGTGAGCGCGTTGATGCCCTCACCCGACCGCGAGCGGCACGGCGGGTATCTGCGGGCGTATGACGCGACGGGAATTCGAAGGACGATCGGCGCGGCGCGCGTCGCCACTGCGCGACGGCGTGACGGCACCGTCTTCCCGATCGAAATGCATATCGGCGAGGCGCAGGTCGGGGCGGAGCGGGTCTATACCGGCTTCATTCGCGACCTGACCGAGCGCCAGCGCACGGCCAAACAGCTACACGACCTGCAGCACGAACTTGCGCAGGTGTCGCGCGTCACCGCGCTCGGCACGCTTGCAACGACGCTTGCCCATGAACTCAACCAGCCGCTGACGGCCATTGCGAACTACGTTCAAGCTGCCCGTGACTTGCTCGACCAACCTAACGGCGAAACGCACGACTTGCTGCGCGAGGCACTCGACGATTGTGCGACCCAGTCGCTGCGCGTCGGCAAGATCTTCGGGCGGTTGCAGGACTTCATTGCGCGCGGCGACAGCGCCCGCCGCGTCGAGGATCTGCGCCGCGTCGTCGACGAGTCGATCGCGCTCGCGCTGATCGAGGTCGAGATCGCCAACGTCGAGGTGACCGTGGCGCTCGATCCCGGCTGCTGTTTCGTCATGATCGACCGGGTTCAGGTACATCAGGTGCTCGTCAACCTACTGCACAACGCGCTCGAAGCGATGCAGCCCGTGGTCGGACGTCGGCTACATGTCACTTCCTCGTGCCACTCGGCACAATGCGTCCAGATTTCAGTCGATGACAGCGGCCCCGGCTTGCCGACCGAGGTTGCCGAGCGGCTGTTCGAACCGTTCAACTCCACGAAGGCGCACGGCCTCGGCCTCGGGCTGTCTATCTGCCGGTCGATCGTCGAAAGCCATGGTGGCCGTATCTGGACCGAGCGTTCGCGGTTGGGCGGTTGCGCCTTCCACCTGACGCTACTCCGCGCCAACGCCGCCGCGGCATGACCAAGCGAACTGTCCATATCGTCGACGACGACGCCGCCGTGCGACGCTCACTGTCGTTCATGCTGAAGACCTCGGGCTTTCACGCGGTCGACTGGGCGTCGGGACCGGCGATCCTGAAGTCGCTTCCCGTCGAGGCCGGCGTGTTGCTGCTCGACATGATGATGCCCGACATGGACGGGTTGGCAGTGCAGCGCGCGCTGGACGCTGCCGGCACGACACTGCCCGTCATCGTCATTACCGGTCACGGCGATATCGCGATGGCGGTCAAGGCGATGCGAGCGGGCGCGTTCGACTTCATCGAGAAGCCGTTTGAAAAGACAGTGCTGCTTCGCGCGGTCGAAGCCGCCTTCGCCAAGCTCGATCAGGCCGGCCGGGTAGCCTTGACGGCCGACGAGGCGGTGCGTCTGCTGAACGTACTCACGCCACGCGAACGCGACGTCTTTGACGGCCTCGCCCTCGGCCGGTCGAACAAGGCGATCGCGGCAGCGATGGGAATCAGCCCCCGAACAGTCGAGATTCACCGCGCGCACGTCATGACCAAGCTCGACGTACCGAGCCTCGCACAAGCGCTCCGCATCGCCTTTGCCGCCGAGGCTTCGGAGACCGTCTGATCGTCGACTAGGCAAGCGGACTGATACTGACGATGCGGAGTGGTACCTCGTCGCTCTCCTCGCACGAAAGCATGTGCACGTCGTCGGCCTGCAGAATATTCGCTGGGAGGG
>JAYTAR010000330.1:0-3469 GCA_043737455.1 Sphingomonadales bacterium
CGCGAGGCTGCGCGTGAGGCGTATCTGGGGCGCGTGCTCCATATCCTGACCGCCGAGGTCGAAGCGCTTGGCGATGATGATTATGCGGCGACGGTCGACGCGATCGAGCGGGGTATCGCCTAGCCGCGCCGGATGCGGTCGCTCGCGTTTTCCGCAATCATCATGACGCACGCGTTGATGTTGCCGCTAACGTGGCGCGGCATCACCGAGGCATCGACGACGCGAAGGCCAGCGACGCCGTGGACGCGCAGGTCGGCGTCGACCACGCCCCCATGATCGCCGCCGGCGCTCCCCATGCGGCAGCCACCCATCGGATGGTTGGTCGGAAAGCTGGTCGCGCGGACATACGCCTCGAGGTCGGCATCGCTGTCGACGGCTGCGCCAGGCAATCGCTCGCCGATGATGTGCGGCGCTATCGCAGGCTGGCGATAGACGTCGCGCACGATGCGCAGGCCGCGGACGAGCGCCGCGACATCGTGCAGGTGGTCGAGCAGCCGATGGTCGATCCGCAACGGCGCATCGGGGTCGTTGCTGCGCAGGCTGATGCGCCCGGTGCTGGTCGGATAGGATAAAGCGATGACGCTGGTGACGGCGGGTTTATCATAACGCACCACACCTTGCGGTGACATGCTGAACGCGAACGGGCCGAACATCAGCTGCAAATCGGGCACGTCGAGCGCGGGCGACGAGCGGAAGAACCCGACCGCGTGCGGATAGGCGCTCGTCACCGGGCCACGCCGGAACAACATCCAGTTGAGCACATGCAGCGGCACGCGCGGGCCGTGGATCTCCATGTTGAACGTGCGCATCCGCACGTCGTGGCTGATCGCGACATGCGGGTGTTCCTGCACGTTGCGCCCCACGTGCGGACTGTCGTGGACGACCGCGATGCCGAGCGCGGCAAGCTCGGCGGCAGGACCGATCCCCGACAGCAGCAGCAGGCGCGGCGATCCCATCGCGCCCGCGCTGACGATCGTCTCGCGCGCTCGTACCGTCCCGCGCCCGCGCACCTCGACACCGACGCAGCTCCGCCCCTCAAACACCAGCCGATCGACCGTCGCGCGCGTCATGATCGTCAGGTTACGGCGGCGGCGAACGGGGTCGAGATACGCACGCGCCGCGCTGAACCGGCGGCCGCGCTTCTGCGTCACCTGCGGCGCGCCGACGCCCTCTTGTACACGTCCGTTATAATCGTCGTTCGCGCGCCAGCCCGCCTCGACCGCCGCCGCCTCGAACGCGACGCCGAGCGGATGGCGCGTGCGCAGCGGCTCGACCACCATCGGCCCGTCGCGTCCGCGCACCTGGTCGCTGCCGAACGCGGTTGCCTCCATCCGACGGAACAGCGGTGCAACGTCGCTGCTGCCCCAGCCCGCGTTGCCCAGCGCCGCCCACGCGTCATAATCGTGCGGCGCGCCGCGAACATAGAGCATGCCGTTGATCGAGCTCGACCCGCCGAGGCCTTTGCCGGCCGACCACAGGTCGACGCGGTCGCCGCGCGACGGATCGGGCTGCGTTAAATGCATCCAGTCGAGCGCGGGATTGCCGATCGCCTTTACGATGCCCGCGGGCACGTGGATGTAGGGCGACACATCGCGCCCGCCCGCCTCGATCAGCAGGACGTTGTTGGTTGCATCCTCGCTCAGCCGGTTGGCGAGGACGCACCCTGCCGAGCCTGCGCCGACGATGATGTGTGTGTAGTGCCCGCTCACCTGCTCATAGCTTTGCGCGCACTCACGCCGCCACCGGCACGACCCCCGGCGCCGCCGCGCTCGCCTGCATGAAGTCGGCGTAGGGGTTGACCTCGTCCTTCCGCGCTTTCTGCCAGCGCGTCGCGAAGCCGCGCGGATAGCGGCTGTCGTCGTCGCGCTGGCCGTCGGCCGACCACAGCAACGGGAACAGGTCGCCGTCGGGCGCGTCGCCGGGGATCAGCTCGTCCCACGACACGCCCGCCAGATTGACGCAATCGGGGCGCGGAGCCCAGCGAATGTCGTCGCCGAACACGCGCACCGACAGCGCGATCCGCCAGTCGTCGGTCGGGTTGCCGTGCGAATAATGCAGCGACCAGGGATGGACGACGAGCATGTCGCCGACTTGCATGTCCCAGGTCAGAAAACGCCCGACATAAGCGGGATCGTCGCGCAGCGGCTCGCAATCGGGATGCCACGGGCGATCGTCGGGCTTGATCATCCCCTTGGCATTCGGACTGAACAGCCAATGCCGCGTGTCGTAGCTTTGCGTGCCCGCGATCACTTCGAGGCTGTTCGCTTTCACGATCGGTGTCAGCGGGATCCAGATGCTGGGCACCATCGTGCCGGTGACGGGCCAGCCCATGCGGTCGTTGTGCCAGATCGTCTTTTCGTCCGATTGCGGCTTCTTGGCAAAGATCTCGTCGAAGAAGAAGCGCACCGCGCGGCTCTGCATCACGCGCGCGGCGGCTTCGGCCACCGGACTTTCGAAAACGAAGCGGCGGAACGCGGGCATCGTGCGCGCCATGTACCGCCCGGGGTTCGCCGGCAGCAGCCCGAAGTCGCGCTTGTCGATCAGCAGTTCGCGCGCGGGCCCCTCGAGGCTTGCGAGCCAGTCGGGGTCGAAGACGCGGCGCAGGCAAACGACCCCGTCGCGCGCATACGTCGCAACGTCGTCGGCGCTAATGGAACGCAAGGGACTGGTGTTGAACGGCATCGTCAAACCCCATTTCGTCAGCCCGCACTCGATACGGGCCTAGGCTGGCCTGCTACCTTATCGTTGTCGCGAAGAAGCCAAGCCCCCGATCAAGTCCGGGGTGACGGGGTGAGTGTTCGCACAGTGGTCAAAGTCCGAGACCTGGCGCGTCTCGGCGCGCATGTCGATAAGCCGCCAGCAAAGGAGCACCGCTACCGATGGACATGCCAACCACCCCGGCCCGGCCAACGATCGGCGAGGAGATCGGCGGGCCCGGCCGCGCCTATTTCGACAGCGTCGTCACCGACAACATGCTCGACGCGCTCGTCGAGCTCGCCGCCGAGGTTTGGACGGTCAAGGACCGCATGATGGTGCTCGAAACGGTGCTTGCCGACAAGGGGATCGACGCCGCCGCGCTCGTCGAGGCGCATGTCCCGGACGACGCCAGCCGCGCCGCGCGCAAGGCCGCGCGCGAGGCGTTCATCGCAAGCGTATTCGCCAGTTTCCTTCGGAGGACCGCATGACCCAGACCGCCCAGACCGTCTTGTCACCGCGCGGGACCGTCGGCGTGCTGCCGCGCCCGGCAACGCTCGCCGACGAAAGCTATACCGACTTCGTCGAGGCATTTCGCGACATGGCGTTGACGCGCATGTTTCCCGTCTTGTTCGGCGCGGGCGACGCCGCACTCGCCAAGGCAGGGATCGACCCGACGCATGAGGTACCGCTGGAGACGGTCAACGCGCATTTCAATCGCGTGCCCGTCGCGCAGACGTGGCAGCGCTTCATGCGCAGCGCGCAGGAGATGATG
>JAYTAR010000331.1:0-8528 GCA_043737455.1 Sphingomonadales bacterium
GAGGCGCGCTTCGATAGCAGCAAAGGCGGTAGCGGCGTCCTGCCATCGGCCCGCTTCGCTCGCGGCATTGGCCGCATCGAACTGCGCCTGCGCGGTGGGTTTGGGAGGCGAAGTGGCAGGCGCGGACTGAGCGGTGGCGAGCGCAAGAATGGCGAGCAGCATGTGAACTTCCCCCTGCTCCGACTAAAGCTCTTCGTCGGCGTCGCTGCAACCGTGAACTTTGGCACCGCTTCGGCTTGCCAAACGCGCCGTGCCTAGCGATCCTTAGTCATGTTGTTCGCATTTGCGCTCGCTGCCGCCACCGTCGACACACCTGCCCTGCCGCGCCCGGTGATCGCGCTGCTGTGGGCCGAGTGGTGCGCGCCGTGCCGTGAGGAAGTGCGCGCGTTGCCCGCCCTGACCGCGGCCGTCGCGCCGGTCCCGGTCGTCATCGTCGCGGTCGATGCGAACCGCCGCAGCGTGTCGCTCCTGTCGCGGACGCCGTCGTCGCAAAAGCGCTTCTGGTCGGGTTCCGCTTATGCGCTGATGGAGCGGTGGGGCGTCGAGGCAAGCGGGTTGCCGCTCGCGGCAGCGTTCGACGCCGCTGGCCGGGTCTGCGCAACCGCGGGCGGCGGTGTCGACGCCGACAAGCTGCGCCGCTTGCTCGCGGTTTGCGCTCAGCCCAAACGGTAATCGCGCCACGCCTCGCGCAGTGCCGACTTCAGGATCTTGCCCGTCCCCGTGTGCGGCAGCTCGTCGACGAAATGCACTTCGTCGGGCAGCCACCATTTGGCAATGCGCCCGGTCAGATGCGCGATCACGTCCTCGGCGGTCAGCGCCGCGCCGGGCTTGCGCACGACTAAAAGGATCGGCCGCTCGTCCCATTTTGCATGCGCGACGCCGATCGCAGCGGCCTCGGCAACGCCGGGACAACCGACCGCGGCATTCTCGAGCTCGACCGAACTGATCCACTCACCGCCCGACTTGATCACGTCCTTGGCGCGGTCGGTGATCTGCATCGTCCCGTCGGGGTGAAGCACGGCGACGTCGCCGGTGTCGAACCATTGGTCGGGTCCGACCGCGTCGGCCTCCGCCTTGTAATAGCGCTTGACGACCCACGGCCCGCGCACCTCGAGTCGCCCCGACGCGACGCCATCGCGCGGGAGGAGCGCGCCATCCTCGCCGACGGTGCGCAGCTCGACGCCGAACGGCACGCGCCCCTGCCGCACCGTGATGTCGACTTGCTGATCGAAGCTGAGCTCATCCCAGTCGGGCGATGGCGCGCCCATCGTGCCGATGGGGCTCGTCTCGGTCATGCCCCACGCGTGCATCACGTCCACGTCCATGCGCTTCAACCGCTCGATCATCGCGCGCGGCGCCGCCGACCCGCCGATCGTGACGAGGCGCATCCGGCCGAGGTCTGCCGCGCGTCCGCTGTCGGCGAGCGCGTCGAGGTGATTGAACAATGCGAGCCACACCGTCGGCACACCCGCGGAGTGGGTGACCCCCTCGTCGATCATCAGCGTATGGAGCACGCTTGCGTCGTTGACCGCGCTGAACACGAACTTCACCCCGGCCGCGGCACCAGCGAACGGCAGTCCCCAGCTCGCCGCGTGGAACATCGGCACGACGGGGAGCAGCACCGCGCGGCTCGACAGGTCGAACACCGACGGCGCGATCTCGGCCATCGCATGGAGCATGGTCGAGCGATGTTCGTACAGCACGCCCTTGGGATGCCCCGTCGTCCCGCTGGTATAGCACAGCATGCACGGATCGCGCTCGTCGCCGGTCGCCCAGGCGAAGCTGCCGTCCTGTGCGTCCAACAGCGGCGCATAGTCGGTGTCGAAGCAGATGAAATGTTCGACGCTGGGTAAGTGCGGGCGAAGCCGCTCGACGATCGGAGCGAATGCAGCGTCATAGAGGAGCACGCGATCCTCGGCGTGATTGACGATATAGATCAATTGCTCGTCGAACAGGCGGACGTTGAGCGTGTGGACGATGCCACCCAGCCCGATCGCGCCGTACCAAGCGACGAGGTGGCGATGATGGTTCATCGCCAGCGTCGCGATCCGGTCGCCAGGGGCGCAGCCGAGCGCAACGAGCGCGCCCGCCAGCCGCCGCGCGTCGTGCGCTATCCCCGCCCAACTCGTGCGCTCGACCTGCCCGTCGCCCCAGCGCGTGACGATCTCTCGCGTCCCGCATTCGCGCGCAGCATGGTCGATCAGGTGCGTCACGCGCAGCGACCAGTCCTGCATTCCTCCAAGCATCATTGCCCCCTATCCCACCAACGCCAGCTTCGGCGTATCGGCGACGCCGAGTGCCACGGCTTGCACGCCATCAATGCGTTCGATCGCCGCGGCAATCTCTCCGTCGATCAGGAAATCGCGTCCCAGCCGCAATTCGGCAGTGCCACCGTTTGCGAGCGCGACGTGCAGCATCACTTCGGCGCGCCCGCCGCGTGGGAGCCGGTCGACCAGCGCGACGACGGCACGGGGATCGTCGACGCTGAGCACCGCGCGCAATCGTGCGGTCCCCGCCAGCGTATCGAGCCGCCGAGCCTGACGGATCGTCACACGCGGGGTCTCCTCGCCCGAAGCGCGTTCAAGCTCGACGTTCAGCAGTGCACAGCCGCCGTCACGGCCCAACGCCTCGAGTGCGGCACAGGCGTCTTCATCGAAGCAATTCGCCTGGAACTGGCCGCTATCGTCGCTCATCGTCGCCGAAAGGAAGCGGTTGCCCTTTTTCGAGGTGCGCCAGCGCGCTTCTTCGACCAGCGCCGCCATCGCTGCGGTCGTGCGTCCCTCCGCTCCCGCTGCCGCCGCAAGCGCGCCAAAGCTGCGCGCACCATGGCTGTTGGCGACGTGACGGTAGCGATCGACCGGGTGCGCGGAGAAATAAAAGCCGAACGCTTCCTTTTCGGCATTCATCCGCTCGGCCAGCGTCCACCGTGCCGACAGCGGCAGTTGAATTGCTACAACCGGCGCATCGCCGCCTTCGCCGAACAGCCCGCCCTGCCCGCTCGTGCGACCTTCCTCCGCGCGGGCCGCGACCGCGAGAATCGTCTCGGCGACGGTGAAGGCGCCTGCGCGGTTGGGCGTCAGAGCGTCGAGCGCGCCCGAGGCGGCAAGGCTTTCGATCTGTTTGCGATTGACCACTCGCGCGGAAATGCGGTTGGCAAAGTCGTCGAGCGAAGCGAATGCACGCGTGTCGCGCTCGACGCACAGCTGCGCCATCGCGCCCTCGCCCACGCCCTTCAGCGCGCCGAGCGCGTAACGCACCGCCAGCCCCTCGTGCTGCGCCTCGACCCTGAAATCCGCGCCGCTCGCCATCAGGCAGGGCGGCAGGCACACGACGCCCATCCGCCGCATGTCGTCGACAAAGATCGCAAGCTTGTCGGTGTTGCCGAGGTCGAAAGCCATCGATGCAGCGAAGAAATCGTGCGGGTAATGCGTCTTCAACCAGGCGGTCTGATACGCGAGCAGCGCATAGGCGGCCGCGTGCGATTTGTTGAAGCCATAGCCGGCAAATTTGTCGATGAGGTCGAACAATTCGCTCGCCTTGGCACGCTCGATCGCGTTGGCGCGGCACCCTTCGATAAAGCGCGCGCGCTGCGCATCCATCTCTGCTTTCTGCTTCTTGCCCATCGCACGGCGCAACAGGTCGGCCTCGCCGAGCGAATAGCCCGCGAGCACTTGCGCCGCCTGCATCACCTGTTCCTGATAGACGAACACGCCGTAGGTCTCAGCAAGGATGCCCTCGAGCAAAGGATGCGGGTAAGCGATCGGCACGCGCCCGTTCTTGCGGTCGCCGAACAGCGGAATGTTGTCCATCGGCCCCGGACGGTAGAGCGAGACAAGCGCGATGATATCGCCGAAAGCGGTCGGCCTCACCGCCGCGAGCGTGCGACGCATGCCATCCGATTCGAGCTGGAAGACGCCCACCGTGTCGCCGCGCTGGAGAAGTGTATAGACCGCCTCGTCATCCCAGCCGAGCGTGTCGAGGTCGGGCCGGTGCCGCTCGCGCGCCTCGATCAGGTCGAGCGCGCGCTGCAGGACGCTGAGCGTCTTCAGGCCGAGGAAGTCGAATTTCACCAGCCCCGCGTTTTCGGCATATTTCATGTCGAACTGTGTGACCGGCATGTCCGAGCGCGGATCGCGGTAGAGCGGCACAAGCTGATGCAGTGGCCGGTCGCCGATCACCACCCCCGCGGCATGCGTCGACGCATGACGCGGCAGCCCTTCGAGCTTCATCGCAAGGTCGAACAAGCGACGCACCGCGCTGTCGTTGCGATACTCGGCTGCTAGCTCCGACACTCCGTTCAGCGCGCGCTGTAGCGTCCACGGGTCGGTCGGGTGGTTGGGCACGAGCTTGGCGAGCCGATCGATCTGCCCATAGCTCATCTGCAGGACGCGACCGGTATCTTTCAGCACCGCACGTGCCTTCAATCGGCCAAAGGTGATGATCTGCGCGACATGATCATGCCCGTATTTCGACTGGACGTAGCGGATCACCTCGCCGCGACGCGTTTCGCAGAAATCGATGTCGAAATCGGGCATCGACACGCGATCGGGGTTTAAGAAGCGTTCGAACAACAACCCCAATCGCAACGGATCGAGGTCGGTGATCGTCAACGCCCAGGCGACGACCGACCCAGCGCCCGATCCGCGTCCGGGGCCCACGGGGATTCCCTGGCCCTTCGCCCATTTGATGAAGTCGGCGACGATCAGGAAATAACCCGGAAAGCCCATGTCGACGATCACATCGAGTTCGAAGTCCAAGCGGGCGATGTAGACGTCCCACGGCCCTTCGATCTCGGACGTGAAGGTGGGAAATATCTTCGACAAGCGCGCGCGCAACCCGGTGTGGGCATCGCGCCGCAGCTGCGCCGCCTCGGCCGCCGGATCGCCGGCCAGGCTAGGCAGGATCGGCTTGCGCGCGGGCGCCGCCACCGCGCAACGCTGAGCGACGACGAGGCTGTTATCGAGCGCGTCGGGCAGATCGGCGAACAGTTCGCGCATCATGTGCGCGGGCTTCATCCAGCTTTCGGCGCACGATTTCGTGCGATCCTCGCTGTCGACATAGGTCGAAGCGGCGATGCACAGCATGGCATCGTGCGCGCCGTGGAATTCGGCATCGGCGTAGCAGGCGGGATTGGTCGCGACGATCGGCCAGCCGCGCCCGTCGGCCATTGCGATCAAATGCGGCTCGGCCATTGTCTCGACCGCGTTCTTGCGTCGCGCGATCTCGACGTACAGCCGGTCGGGAAAGATCGCGCCCAACGCATCGGCATAGGCATCAGCCGCTGCCTGCTGCCGGTCGGCGAGCAGGCGAGCGAGCGCGCCCTCGGCCCCGCCGGTCAGCGCGAGCAGCCCTTCTGCGTGACGCGCCAGCAGCGCGAAGTCGACATGCGCGTCCATGTCGAGCGGCCGTGCCAAATGCGCGGCCGACACCAAAGCGCAAAGATTGTCATAGCCGCGCGCGTCCTGCGCATAGAGCGCGAGCCAATCGAGGCTTGTCGCCCGGTCGGGCCGCGCAACTGCGAGCAATGTGCCGATGATCGGCTGCACGCCCGCCTTTTTCGACGCATCGCTGAACGGCATCGCGCCGTAGAGACCGTTACGGTCGCAGATCGCCGCCGCCGGGAACCCGTGCGCCCGCGCGCGGGTCGCGATCTCCGCGGGGTCGATCGCCCCTTCGAGCATGGTATACGACGAATAGATGCGTAGGGGTACGAACTGCGCGTGAGCCATCCGCCGACCATAGGAGCAGGCGCGCGATTCGCGAAACCGCTACAGCAACGCCTCGATGGCCGGACGGATCGCTTCGGGCTTGTCGGTGGGCGCGAAGCGCGCGACGACGCGCCCCGCGCGATCGATGAGGAATTTAGTGAAATTCCACTTGATCGACTGGCTGCCGAACAGGCCCGGCTTCGCCGTCTTCAAATATTTGAAGAGCGGGTCCGCGGCCGCACCGTTGACGTCAATTTTTGCGAGCAGCGGAAAGGTGACGTCGTAACTCGTCGAACAAAAGTTCGCGATCTCGGCCGCATTGCCGGGTTCCTGCGCGCCGAACTGATTGCACGGAAAGCCCAGCACCGTCAGCCCGCGCGGCCCTAGATCGCGGTACAGCGCTTCCAGGCCTTCGTATTGCGGCGTGAAGCCGCATTTGGAAGCAGTGTTGACCACCAGGATCGACCCCTCGATCGTCGACAACGCAAGTTCGCTGCCGTCGGCGCGGCGTACGGTAAAGTCCTTGGCGGTCATCGTCGCTCCCTCAGTCGGTGCCGATACACGGAACACCGTAGCGCGTCATTTGCACATCGCTGGTCATCAACGTAGCGCCCTCGACCTTGGCTTGCGCAAGGATGAGATGATCGAAAGGATCGCTATGCATCATCAGTAGATCGTCGATTGCGCAGATATGCGCGGAACGCACGCCAAGAAGCTCGATTTGCTGCCCGGCAAGGATCGGTAAAAGACTGCTTCCGGATTGGCGCATCTTGGCGCTGCGGTGCTTCATTGTGACTTCCCAGATCGAGACGATCGTTGCCATCGTGATCGTTCGCTGATCGGTCAGCCGCCGCCGCGCGCGTGGACCAAGGCGGCGGTCGTCGCTCAGCCACCAGATCAGCGCGTTGGTATCCAGAAGCAGCTTCAAGCGGGTTTCGGGTCCGAGCAATCATCGTCGGGCAGCCACCATTTAACTGACCCCGGTTCACCATCCACGAGCATTTCCAGAAAACCATCGGGCCAAGTATCGAAATCGTCGTCGTACTCGAGCATGCCCCGCATCGCGCCGGGCTGCCGCGGCTTGCCGTCCTTCGTGTAATAAGGCGTACCATCGGCGAACCGTCCGTACGCGCCCAATGGCAGTGTATCGTCGAGCGCTTGCGCGACGGCGGGCTGCGCAGTCCAAGCCGTCTGCATCTCGCGCACTCCCTCGACCGGCCGATCATTTTGCTCGGTAAGAAACCGTTTGACCATCGCCGATAGCGACGTACCCTGCTCTGCCGCACGCACACGCGCAGCGCGGTAGGTTTCGTCGTCGAGCGCAATCGTGACGTTCTTCATTTCCGTCACAGTATCACAGTAACACAGCCCGTCAAGCGTCGACGACCTTGATGCCCAGCTCGCGCAACTGCTTCGCCGTGGCGGGTGCAGGTGCGTTCATCATCAAGTCCTCGGCGCGCTGATTCATGGGAAAGACGATTACCTCGCGGATGTTTGGCTCATCGGCGAGCAGCATGACGATCCGGTCGATGCCCGGCGCCGATCCGCCATGCGGCGGCGCGCCGAGCTTGAAGGCGCCGATCATCCCTGCAAAATTGGTATCGACTTCGGCTTGCGAATAGCCAGCGATCTCGAACGCCTTGTACATGATGTCGGGCCGGTGGTTGCGGATCGCTCCGGACGACAGTTCGATCCCGTTGCACACGATGTCATATTGATAGGCCAGGACGTCGAGCGGGTTCTTGTTCTCCAGCGCGTCCATCTCGCCCTGCGGCATCGAGAAGGGGTTGTGGCTAAAGTCGATCTTTTTTGCGTCCTCGTCATATTCGTACATCGGAAAGTCGACGATCCAGCAGAACTCGAACCGGTTCTTGTCGATCAGCCCGAGTTCGTTGCCGATCCGCGCCCGCGCCGCACCCGCCAATTTGGCGGCCGTCGCCTCCGGCCCGGCCGCGAAGAAGATGCCGTCGTCGGGCCCGAGGCCAAGCGCGGCGATCAGCTTGCGCGTCGCCTCCTCGCCATGGTTCTTCGCGATCGGGCCACCAAGCTCGCCGTTCTTCTGCGTGATATAGCCCAGACCCGCATAGCCCTCGCCTTGCGCCCAGCCGTTCATGTCGTCGAAGAATTTCCGACTCCGGTCCGCAGTGCCGGGCGCGGGAATCGCGCGGACGACGTCGCCGGCCTCGACCATTGCTGCGAACCGCCCGAAGCCCGAGCCTTGGAAATGCGTCGACACGTCGGTGATGACGATCGGGTTGCGCAGGTCGGGCTTGTCGCTGCCGTATTTCAGCATCGCCTCGCGGTACGGAATGCGCGGGAACGGTGCACTGCTGACCGATCGGCCGGCGGCAAACTCCTCGAACACGCCGTGCAGCACCGGCTCGATCGCCGCAAACACATCGTCTTGGGTTACGAAGCTCATCTCGAAGTCAAGCTGATAGAATTCGCCAGGCGAGCGGTCGGCGCGTGCGTCCTCGTCGCGAAAGCACGGCGCGATCTGAAAATAGCGGTCGAAGCCCGCGACCATCAGCAGCTGCTTGAACATCTGCGGCGCCTGCGGCAGCGCGTAGAACTTGCCCGGATGCACACGGCTGGGCACCAGATAGTCGCGCGCGCCCTCGGGGCTCGACGCGGTCAGAATCGGCGTCTGAAACTCGGTGAACCCCTGCCCGATCATCCGCTGGCGGATGCTGGCGATCACGTTCGAACGCAGCACGATATTAGCGTGCAGCCGCTCGCGCCGCAGGTCGAGATAGCGGTATTTCAGCCGGATCTCTTCGGGATACTCGGCCTCGCCGAACACCGGCATCGGCAGCTCGG
>JAYTAR010000332.1:0-8526 GCA_043737455.1 Sphingomonadales bacterium
CCCGCGAAAGGGGCACCCATCCACGGGTGACCCCAGGTCGCGGCGAGCCAGATCACCGTGCCACCGATCAGCGCGATGGGTCCCGGCCATGCTGCGCTCCAAGCGATCCTTCCGGCGAACTGGCCTGCCAGCGGCACGAACGCGGTACGGGCGACCCAGCCATCCCATGCCGCGCCCATGGTCCGACGCTTTTTCAAGTCCTGACCCAGCGAGCCACCAATCGCCAGAATGGCGATCGCGCCGGTCAAAAGCATGACCGGCGGGCGCGGCGCGACGAGGACATGCGTCAGGCTCCACGCGGCGAAACCCCACATCATCGGGTGGCGTGTGATGGCAAAGACGCCGCGTGCGGGCTGCGCCGCAAGCGTCGCGCCACGCGGATCGGGCAGCGCGGGATTGCCGATCACCGATCCGGCGAACAGCACCGATCCCAGGAACATGATTGCGGTCGCGACCGCCCACAGGGCATCGCCGGGCGTCCACAGGCTGGGTCCGACCGGCGCGCGCCAGAATGCCGATGCCGCCCAGCCAAGCGTCGCGAACGCAACCAGCGAATAGGCCAGCATGAACCCGCCCGCGCCCAGCCTTGCGACCAAAGGCGTGCGCAGCGGATGCGACATCGCGAAATGTGTGCCCAGGAATGCCGCCAGCGCGACGGTCAGCTCGGTCACCGGTCGTAAGCCTTGGGCAAAGCCCCTTCCTCCGGCTTGAGGTAGCGATCGCGCAACCGTGTCTGGCGCGTGACGAGGCTCTGTTCGACGCCGTCGATCCATACGCGCGTCGGCGCGCTGGCCAGCTCGAGCGGATCACCCGACCATAAAACAACATCGGCCCGACGCCCGGGACGCAGCGATCCGATCTCGCCGTCCAGCCCAAGCATCGCCGCCGGAAGCGACGTGATCGCGGCGAACGCCGATCCCCAGTCGAGCCCGGTAGCGCCCGGTATCCGCGCGACCCCGACGAGATTACCGGCATAGGTGGCGGTGCGGATCGTCATGCGTGCTTCGTCGTCATTGACGGTGCCAATCGCGACGCGAACACCCGCCGCCTTCATTCGCCCCACGTTCGATTGCGTCGCCGCGACCTGTTCGAACTGGGTCGGCAGGTCGTCGAGCGGCGGCGCAATCACAGGAACGCCGGCCGCTGCGATCTGGCGCGCGACGGTCCACCCCTCATTCGCGCCGACCAGGATCATGCGCACCTTGGGAAACTCGCTGCGCAGTCGCAATACCCGCAGGATATCGGGCCCGCTTTCGACATGGACCATCAGCGGCATCCGCCCATCGATGACCGGCAGCAACGCCTCGGCATCGCGGCGCTGGAGCATCGCATCACGCGTGCGACCGTCGTAAGCGGCGCGGTTGCGCTCATAATCCTGCGCCTCGGCCAGTGCGTTGCGGAAGCCCGCGAACGCGGCGGGGCGGCTGCCGCCCGAAATCCGCGCACCTGCCTCACCGAGCTCCACGAACTGGAACGCGCGCGCGCGCGTCACCGGGTCGGGATCGGTGCCGGTGTCGATCACCGCACCCTGCCCCGCAAAGAGGTTACCCGCCGCCTCGGGCACCACGATCGCGCGCGTGATGCCTGCCGCGCGATTTATCGCGATCGCCTGAACCTGCGGATTGATCGCGTCGGTCACGTCGAGCGACGCGTTGAACGGCGTGCCCCGTGCGACGCTATCGTTCGTCGAATCGACTGCGTCGACACCAACCAGTCCCAATCGCGAGAACCCTGCAATCAGCCCGGGCGACACATATTTGCCGCTTGCATCGACAATGGTCGCTCCCGCTGGAATTGGCACGCCTGCTCCGGCCGCCACGACGCGACCGTCGCGGATGACGACGCTGCCCGGCGCAGCTGCAGTGCCATCGCCGATCGCGACGATGCCACCGGTGAACGCGATCGTCTGAGCGGTTGCGGGCACCCCCATCAGCGTCAGGGAAAGCAGCAGCGGCTTCACTTCACGTCTCCTTCGCCGACCTGCCCGAGTTCGAAATCGCTGACCGGGCGGCGTTTCGGGTCGTTGGCATCGTACATCAGCGCACCGTCGATCCAGACGCGTTCGGGACGCGCGTAAACGCTGAACGGGTTGGCATTCCACAAGACGACGTCTGCCATCTTCCCCACCTTGAGCGAGCCCGTCTTGTCGCCGATCCCAAGCGCTTTGGCGGGATTGATCGCGAGCCACGTCCACGCGACGGCGTCACTGATCGTGATGCCCGCACGTCGCCCGCTCGCCAGTGCTTTCGCCGCTTCCTGGTTCAGCCGCTGGATGCCATTGGCATCGTCCGAATGGACGATCGCGCACGCGCCCGCATTGTGGACCAGCGCGACGTTCTCGGGGATCGCGTCATAGCTTTCCATCTTGAAGCCGTACCAGTCGGCCCACATCGCCGAACAGATATTCTCGCGCTTGAGCAGGTCGGCAATCTTATAGCTTTCGACCGCATGATGGAACGCGGTCACCTTATAACCGAACTCCCTGGCCATATCGATGACGTTCGCCATCTCGTCGGCGCGGTAGCAGTGGTTCTGCACGAGGATGGTCCCCGACAACACGCCCGCAAGTGTGTCCATCGCAAGATCGCGCGTGACGGACTCACCCTTGTCGAGCTTGCGCTTATACTCGGCCCCGCGCGCCCAAGTCTGGCGATCGACCGCCATATTGCCCATTCGCGTCGCGGGCATCTGGTTGCGTCCGCCGTACACGCGCTTCGGATTTTCGCCGCACGCCATCTTCAGACCATAGGGAGCGCCGGGAAATTTCATGCCCTGCATCGTGCGCGCATAGACGTTTTTCAGCACGACCGAGCGGCCACCGAACAGATTGGCCGAACCCGGCAGGATTTGTAGCGCGGTGACGCCGCCGTTGACGAGCGCACGGCTGAACCCAGGATCCTGCGGCCAGACGCTGTGTTCGGCCCAAACTTCGGCACGGACCGGGCCGGTGGCTTCGTTCCCGTCCGAATGCGCCTCGACCGCGGGTGAGGGATAATCTCCCAAGTGCGAATGAATATCGACGATGCCCGGGGTCACGAACTTGCCGGTACCGTCGAGCACGACGATATCGGCGGGGATCGCTGTACCGGGACCGCCGACGCCGGTGATCTTGCCGCCCGACATGAAGACGACACCGTTTTCGATTCGTCCACCCTCACCGTCGAAGATCGTCGCGCCCCGGATCGCGGTCGCCGCGCCGGGATAGGCTTTGTAGGTCGACGGATAGGGGTCGGCATTCCATTTCGGCGCAGTCGCGGGCGCCTTGCTGGCAGTCGCTTTGCTCGCGTTGGCCCTGGGCGGCGGGTTCGTCGCGCATCCCGCCAGCACCAGCGGCAGCAGCAGCAGCGCGCGCATCAGCGTGCACCCCCGGTAGGCCGTAGCCCTTCTTCGGGTCGCGGATCGAGCACGACCGCACGACCGCCGCCCTCATCATCCTCATCGTCGCGCAATGTGTCGAGGTGCATCAGGCGTTTGACTAGCGGCGACACCAGCAGCACCGCGACACCGATGCCGATCGTCCACCACCCCATCGTCGTGTAAA
Source organism: Sphingomonadales bacterium (assembly GCA_043737455.1). Taxonomy (GTDB): domain Bacteria; phylum Pseudomonadota; class Alphaproteobacteria; order Sphingomonadales; family Sphingomonadaceae; genus Sphingomonas_O. The sequence continues at coordinate 3,542 of JAYTAR010000332.1, forward strand.
CGGCGATCGTCGCTTCCTTCGTCATTTCGCCGTCTTCCCCGCCGGTCAGCGCGCCGATCTTGCCCGCCAGGAACTGCCCGCCTGCAGTGGCGAAGAACCACGCGCCCATGATGAGGCTGGCGAGATGGCGCGGCGCGAGGCGGTTCATCGCCGACAGGCCGACCGGCGACAGGCACAGTTCGCCAGTCGTCTGGAGCAGGTAGATCAGGAAGATGAACAGCACCGGCGTCGGCACCGCCAGCCCGACACCGAGCGCGCCCCAGACCAGGACGAGGAACGACAATCCGACCTGCATGAGCGCAAGGCCGAACTTGGCGGGCGTCGACGGCTCGAGGCCACGTCGTCCCAACCACGTCCATAACCACGCGAAGATCGGGCCGAGCGCCATGATGTAAAAGGGATTGATCGACTGAAAGATCGAGGCGGGAACGCCGGCACGGTCGACGTAGCGATCGGTGAACAGGTTGAGCGATCCGCCCGCCTGTTCGAACAAGGCCCAGAACACCGGCTGCAGCGCGAGCAGGAAGATGATCGCGAACATCCGGTCGCGCGCGTCCCGATCAAGCTTGAACGCGGCGAACAGCACATAGCCGAGCAAGGCAGCCCCCGCGACGATCAGCAGCGACTGGATGACTGCCTGATACTGAATCAATCCCCACACTACCGCGATCGACGCGACGCCGATCGCGTAAAGCAGCGCTTCGAGCGGGATTCCCGCGACGCGCTTTTGCAGCTTCGCGGGATCGGGCGCCTCACCACGCCCCATCAGCTGTGGCTTGCCCCAGATGAAGACGAGCAGCCCGAGCAACATGCCAAATCCCGCCGCGCCGAAACCGTAGGACCAGCCATAGGTTTCGCCCAGATACCCCGCGATCAGCGTTCCGATAAACGCGCCCAGGTTCACGCCGATGTAAAAGATCGTATAGGCACCATCGCGACGCGGGTCAGTCAATGAATAGAGCTGGCCGACGATGACCGAGATGTTGGCCTTGAGGAACCCCGAACCGACGATGATGAACGCGAGCGCTGCCCAGAAGATATTGAGCGCCGCACTGCCCTGTCCCCCGTCGCCCTCGAACGCCATCAGGAAATGGCCGCATGTCAGCAGCACCGCGCCGAACAGCACCGCCTTGCGCTGGCCGAGATAACGATCCGCCAAATAACCACCAAGCACCGGCGTGATATAAACGAGCGATGCGTAAGATGCGTAGATCAAGTTCGACTTCGCATCGTCGAACATCCAATGCTTGGTCAAATACAAGATCAGCAGCGCGCGCATCCCGTAATAGGAGAAGCGCTCCCACATCTCGGCAAAGAACAAAACGAACAACCCGCGCGGGTGGCCGAGAAAACTACCCCCTTCTGCTAGGGGGGGCGCTGCGGTCGCCATCGATTTCTAACTCCCTGATCGTCCGGGCTTTGTCGCCCATGCCTGCGCGCGAACCTAGCGAGGATTTTGCGGCTGTGAAGAAGATTGTTGCGTGCGAACCTGCGCAACGACAGCCGCGAGCGCGCGCAATCGCTCGGGCCATGACGGATGCGTGCCGTCCCGCAGGAAGTCGCCGCCCCGGGCGCGACGCAGCGCAAGCCAGAACGGCACGATCGTATCGAGGTCGTACCCCGCATTGGCGACCAGCGTGACGCTCAGCCGGTCGGCCTCCAATTCGGTCGTGCGCAGCGCCGCGCCGTTGCTGCCCAACCCCGCGAACATGCCGCGCGCGACGCCCGCTGCGTCGAGCCGAGTGCGGTGCCCCAGAATATTGTGCGCGAGCTCATGCGCGATCACGACCGCCAGCCGATCGTCGGACCCGGTAAGCGTCACCATCCTCCCGCCGATCTGGACATGGCGGCCGTCAGCTACGGCATTGAGCCCCGCGCCGGGGACAAGCTGGACCCGTGACGCGCAACCAAGCTCGGCGATGAGGTCGATGCTCTGCGGCACGCCACCGCGCATCACGTCGAGCGCGACACGTCCGTCGGCAAGCGCGGCATCGATCGTGTCTTCGGTCGCCGCGACTTGCGCATAGTCGCCGACCGCCGGCGACGACGCGACCCTCGCTCCGTCGATCGCGACAAGCGTGTCGTTGCTGAGCAGGCCCGCACGGGCCGCCGCGCTGCCCGTCGCGACCGCAAGCACTGCCAGGCGATCGTCGAGGGCAAAGGTTGCAACCGCCGCCGCGCGCCGATCGCGGGTATATTGGCTGAGCGCGTGGAGCGTGAATCCCGGTAGCGGCCGCACATCGCGACACGCCGCGACATTGGCGGTCTGCAGTCGCCACGCGACCGTGGCGACGCGCGCGTCGTCGCGCTGCAGGGCGAGCAGGCTTGGATCGGCGACAATTGCCGCGAGCGCGAAGAGGATCATCCTATATGCCTATTGCGCCACGATCCGCGCGTCACGCGGCGTTGCGGGCCGATCGATCCCCGGGTAGCGGGCAGTGCATGTTCAACGACATCTCCACGCCCGCCGCGCTGCTTGCAACGCGCCGTTCGGGCAAGCCGCGCGACATGATCGCACCCGGTCCCGATGCCGAACAGCTTCACGCCATAATGTCGGCGGCAATCCGCGTGCCCGATCATGGCAAGCTTAACCCTTGGCGTTTCGTGATCGTCGATGCCGACCAGCGCATGCGGCTCGAAACGCTCCTGATCGATGCCTATCGTGCGGCAAAGCCCGATGCCGGGCGGCTCGAGCTCGACGCGTCGCGCGCGTTCGCGCATCAGGCGCCTACGCTGGTCGTCGCGCTTTCAGCACCGATCGCGGGCAGCAAGATTCCGGTTTGGGAACAGGAATTGTCGGCGGGTGCCGCGATCATGACGCTGCTGACCGCGGCGCATGCGCACGGCTTCGTGGGCGGTTGGATCACCGGTTGGGCGGCGTATGACGAAACGGTTCGTGCAGCCTTTGGCACGGCCAATGAAAGGATTGCCGGGTTCGTCTTCCTAGGCACGGCTGCGCGTCCGCTCGAGGAGCGCCTACGCCCTGACTATGACGCGGTCGTGCGGCACTGGTGACAGCACGCCGGTCGAGGTGTATTACACTGGCATGACACCGGCCAGCGCTGCGAACACTCCCATCTACCTGCGGCTGCGCGGTGCGCTTGCCGACGCCATCTTGACGGGGATGTTCGACGAAGGCGCGCAGCTCCCCTCGGTCCGCGCTTTCGCGGTCGCGCAAGGGGCGAACCCGCTCACCGTAGCCAAGGCCTATCAGGCGCTGCAGGACGAAGGTTATGTCTGCGTGCGACGCGGCGTCGGCATGTTCGTCGCCGATGGCGCGGTCGAGCGACTGCGCGTGCAGGAGCGCGAACGCTTCCTGCGCGATGTGTGGCCCCGAATGCGTGCGCATATCGAAAGGCTGGGCATCGATCCGCAGTCGTTGGTCGAGCGGCATAATGCTTGAAGCGCCGATCGATGGCGGGCGCTAAGTCGGCGTATGGCCTTGCCCCGGTTCTTGAGAGTCAGACCTCGCGCCCCGCGTGCGCACCGGCTGCCCCCGCGTGCGCACCGGCTGCCGCCGGGGCAACGTATCTATGCGATCGGTGACGTTCACGGCCGTGCCGATTGCCTGACACAGCTGATCGGCCTGATCGAAGACGACGCGGCGCGGCGCGGCAAAGCTGCGACGACTTTGGTGTTTCTCGGCGATCTGGTCGACCGGGGGCCACAGTCGCGCCAAGTTGTCGAAGGGGCGATGATGATGGCGCGGGCAACGGCCTGCGTGTTCCTGCTTGGCAATCACGAAGAAGTCATGCTGCGCGCCTGGGAAGGCGATGTCGCTGCAATGCGTTCGTTTCACAACATGGGCGGACGCGAGACGCTGCTAAGCTACGGCGTCGACGAACGACGCTATGACCATGCCGATACCGAAACACTGACGCGCTGGCTGGGCAAAGCCGTTCCCCCCGAGCATGCCGCTTTTTTGCGTGGTTTCGGCGACACTTATGCCGCCGGCGACTGGCTGTTCGTTCACGCCGGTATTCGGCCCGGGGTACCGCTCGCTCAACAGTCGGCAAAAGACTTGCGCTGGATCCGCCGCGAGTTCCTCGACGATACGCGCGATCATGGGCCGATGATCGTGCATGGGCACAGCGTGACGCGCGAACCCGACATCAGACCCAATCGCATCGGTATCGACACCGGTGCCTTTGCCAGCGGCCGACTGACCGCGCTGGGGATCGAGGGCGACACGCACTGGCTGCTGTCGACCTGAGCGACCGTTTACGCGCGGCTAGGGAAATTGCGCTACGGGACCGGCGTACCGGTTGAAGGACGCAAATTCGCAATGGCCCCCAAACAGCAAGTTCGCGTCGCCGTGCTCGGCCTTGGTTATATCGGCCTGCCGACCGCCGCGGTCGTCGCCCGTTCGGGCGCGAGCGTACTTGGCATCGACATTCATCAGCATGTCGTCGACACGGTCAATTCGGGTGGCGTGCATATCGAGGAAGTCGATCTCGACGCTTTGGTTCAGGGCGTGGTGCAGCGCGGGCTGTTGCGCGCGTCGACACAGCTCGAGCCGTGCGACGTCTTCCTGATCGCAGTGCCGACGCCATTCGACGCCGATCATGCCCCCGACGTGCGCCACGTACTGGCCGCCGCGCGCAGCGTCGCCGCGGTGCTCAAGGCCGGCGATCTCGTCGTGCTCGAATCGACGTCGCCCGTCGGTACGACCGATCAGGTGCGCGATGTGCTCGAGGCGCTGCGTCCCGACCTGCGCTTCCCGCACGCCGGCAACGGGGCTGCCGATGTCGCGATCGCCTATTGCCCCGAACGCGTGCTGCCGGGGCGCATTCTCGTCGAATTGATCGACAATGATCGGTGCATCGGCGGCATCACACCGCGGTGCGCGCGCAAGGCGCTCGCGTTCTACCGCGGCTTCGTGCGCGGCGCGTGCATCACGACCACCGCAAAGGTCGCCGAGATGGTCAAGCTGGGCGAAAACGCGTTCCGCGACGTCAACATCGCGTTCGCCAACGAAATGAGCC
>JAYTAR010000333.1:0-8523 GCA_043737455.1 Sphingomonadales bacterium
GCCGCAAACTGGTGACCCCTACGGGAATCGAACCCGTGCTTCAGCCGTGAAAGGGCCGCGTCCTAACCGCTAGACGAAGGGGCCGTCATGCGGAGGCGCGCTTAAGCCAAGCGACGCCGCGAAGTCAATCAATCCATGCCGCGTCATCGAGGTGCATCTCTGCCGACGGGCGTGCGCTCCAATCGTCGTGCTTAACGCGCCCCGCCACCCATAGCCGCCGGTGGCGCGGGGCGGCGAGCAGCGCCTGACCAAGCGGTCGATCGGCGCTGCGGAACGCAACGGTCTTCAACGTTCGGCCGTCGTCACCCGCCATAACCGCACGCACATGGCCACCGCTGCCCACGATATCGGCCTTGACGATCCGCAGCGGCCCCGCCGCGATCCGAGGCGCGGGCCAGCCCATCCCGTAAGGACCGCCGGCATCGAGGCTGTCGACGAGCATCGGCGTCACGCCGCCACAAGCGACGACCGCGTCGAGCAGCAGCGCACGATCGCGCCCGGCATGCGCAACCGCAGCGGCGAGCCGATCGTCAAGAAAATCGGCGAGCGCGTCGATCTGCCGCTCGGCAATCGTCAGCCCTGCCGCCATGGCATGGCCGCCGCCCGCGACGAGCAGTCCGCAATCCTTGGCTGCAAGGATGGCAGCACCAAGGTCCACTCCCGCGACCGAGCGGCCCGAGCCTTTGCCGATGCCCTCGGCATCGAGCGCGATGACGATGACGGGGCGCGCGAAGGTCTCCTTCAGTCGTCCGGCGACAATGCCGATGACGCCTGGATGCCAGCCGACCGCTGCGATGACGATGACGGCGCGGTTGCCCTGCCGGGCGGCAAGCAGCTCGGCTTGCGCCTGAACATCTGCCTCGATCGTGCGGCGCTCATCGTTGAGCCGGTCGAGTTCAGTGGCAATTGCGGCGGCTTCGTCGGGACAGTCGGTGGTCAGCAGTCGAACGCCGAGGTCGGACTTGCCGACGCGCCCACCGGCGTTGATCCGGGGGCCGAGGGCGAAGCCGAGATCGGAGCATTGCGGCGCACGCGACAGCCGGGATGCAGTGACGAGCGCGGCCAGCCCGACGTTGCGCCCCGCTGCCATGACTTTCAGTCCCTGCGCGACGAACGCACGGTTCAGCCCCTTGAGCTGCGCGACGTCGGCAACGGTGCCAAGCGCCACGAGATCGAGCAGGTCGAGCAGTCGCGGTTCGGCGCGTTCTGCAAAGAAGCCGCGAGCGCGCAGCGTCCGTACGAGCGCCGCACCGAGCAGGAACGCGACACCGACCGCCGCCAGATGGCCGTGCGCGGCACCCGCGTCTTCGTCGAGCCGGTTCGGATTGACCAGCGCATAAGCGACGGGAAGCGAGGTCGCGCACTGGTGGTGATCGACGACAATCACGTCGACGCCCGCGTCGCGCGCCATCTCGCACGCCTCGAACGCCTGAGCGCCGCAATCGACGGTGACGATCAGCGTCGCGCCGCCTTGCGCAATTCGTACCAGCGCCGCTCCTGAGGGGCCATAGCCCTCCATCAGCCGGTCGGGGATATAAGCGGCGGGCGCGAGGTCGAGCGCACGCAGCAGGCGAATGAGGAGCGCCGCCGACGTCGCGCCATCAACATCATAGTCGCCGAAGACCGTAACCGCCTCGCCGCGCTCGACGGCGTCGGCAAGACGATCGGCGGCACGGTCCATATCCCGGAAGATGGAGGGATCGGGCATGAAGTCGCGCAAGGTCGGGGTGCGGTGCGCATCGAGCGCATCGGATGGGCAACCACGCGAGAGCAGCAACTGCGCGACGAGATCGTCGCATTCGCCGCCGCCAGCGCGCCGCCAGCGCCACGCTTGGCCGGTTATCGAGGCGGTGATCGACAGCGGGTTCACGATGCATGCTATGCGATGCGCTGCAGAAGGGGGCAAGGCTGGGAGCGCATGCGATTTCCGCGTACTTGCCTTGCTACAAGCTATGCGGATGCCACGGCCACGGGCTTAGGACCAGTTGTTGGAGGCGTTATCGCCAAAGCTCGCGACGCGCCCCGCCGTTGGCCCGCAAATGGCTGGGTGGCAGTATTTGAGGGCGCTTTTTCAACAAGGCCTCTACCCGAAAGACGAGCTCGCTAGGGTCGAACGGCTTTTTCAGATAGTCGTTTGCCCCCTGAAAATAGGCGAGCTCGACGTCTTTCTCGCTTGCTCGACCGGTCAGGATCAGAACCGGCAAGTCATAGAATTCCGGCATTTGGCGCAGCTCGCGAAGAACGAGGAGACCGCTGAGCTCGGGCATGTTGCAGTCGAGGATCACCAAATCGGGTTTGCGGGTCCGGATGACGTGCAGGGCATCGCGACCGTTTGTCACCAGCCCCGCTGCGTGACCGCTCGCGAGCAACGCGTCGCAGGCGATCTCGCCAACGAGTTCGTCATCGTCTGCTATCACTATCCGCGCCATATGAGCTCCGCAGTCATTGAGCGTCGGGTCTGCGGAATTAGAGTTAAGAGGCGTAAACTTTATCGTCCGGACTGGCGCAGAGTATGAACGACGTCGTCGATGCTTTCCGGGCATGGGCGCGACGCCGACGCCCTGACCGAAGGCTCGAAGGCTCGAAGGCTCGAGGGCACGCGCGGCATCGCCCAATTCGGGCTCGCCGAACATCGCGGCGGTGCCCGCCAGCTTGTGGAGTATGTCGGCGGCGTCGCTGATCGCCACCGCATCGACGTCAACGCAAGCGTTGAGGCGTTCCAGCGCATGCAGCGCTTCGGCTTTGCGTCCGCGATAGCGATCGACCAGGGTAGGACTGACGGTAATTGCCATGTCAGGCGCATCGTTTGCCGGAACGAAGCGGGAGAGCACGCGGATAAGATCGCAAGCGGCTTGGCGAGATGATCCTGCATCCCGGCATCGAGGCACGCCTGCACATCCTCCGAATACGCATTGGCGGTCAGCGCGACGATTGGAAGACTATCCTTGTTGTAACCGCTCGCGCGAAGCCGCCGCGTGGCCTCGATTCCGCCCATCCGCGGCATCTGCATATCCATTAGGATCAATTGATACGGTCTTCGCTCATGCATGGCCGTTTCGACCATGGCAATTGTTTCCAGGCCATCCGCTGCGATCGCCGGGTCCATGCCCGCGCGTTGCGCCATGGCAGCGATCAGCTCTTGATTGATGTCATGGTCCTCCGCGATCAATATGCGCGGACGGCGCAGATGCTTGGGCAGTGGCGCAGTCGCACGTTGTTCGGTGGGAGTGTCGGTGACGCGATCGCTTGCTTCCACAACCGGCAGAACGACGGTGAAGGTCGTGCCCCGACCGACGACGCTCGCGACGGAGATCGATCCACCCATCAGCCGAACCAGATCACCGCTGATGCTGAGACCGAGCCCCGTGCCGCCATAGCTTTGCGCGATCGAACTGTCGGCTTGTGAGAATTGCTCGAAGATGGCGGTAAGGCGATCGCTGGGAATGCCGATGCCGGTATCGGAAACTTCGATCCGCAGAACGCCGTTCTCGATCGCTGCCACGACCGTGATCAAGCCTTCTCCGGTAAATTTCACAGCGTTTCCGACAAGATTGAGCAGAATTTGCCGGAGGCGCAGCGGATCGCCAAGAATGCGTGCGGGCACCGCCGGGTCGAAGTCGGTCGTCAGGCGAAGGCCTTTCGACAGTGCCATCGGCGCCATCAGTTCGACACATCGTCGGATGACGTGACGCAGATCGACCGCTTCATTGGCCAAGACCATCTTGCCCGACTGTATCTTCGAGATATCAAGGATGTCGTTCAGAAGACGCATCATCGAGCGGCCGGAGTCGGCGACGAGTTCGAGGTGTCGGCGCTGCTCGGGTTTCAGATCGGTCGCCAGGACGAGCTCGGTAAAGCCGAGCACGCCGTCCATAGGTGTCCGGATTTCGTGACTCATGTTCGCCAGGAAGACAGCCTTGGCACTCGCCGCTGCTTCGGCCCTGTCGCATGCGTCCCTAAGTTCCAGTTCTAGCGCCTTGCGGTTCTCGATGTCGCGGATGGCGGACAGGACCCCGCCAACCGCTTCGCCGGGATCGAGCCAGGACTTCATATTGGACTCGAGCCAGCGCCAGCCGTCGAGCTTGTGGCGTAAACGGTACTCGACAGTGACAGCGGCACGCTGCCCCGTGACGATGACAACATGCGCAGCGTGGACGACGCTCTGGTCGTCGGGATGAATGAAGTCGGCGCAGTGCCGCCCGACGATTTCCTTCGGCGTATATCCCGACATTTCGATGCACGAGGGGGAGATGTAGATGACCGTTCCGTCGTTCCCGGTTCGAAGCACCACGTCAGTCGAATTGTCGGCGAGCAAGCGATACTGGCGCTCGCTCGCACGGATGGTCTCCTCGGCTGCGACCTGTGCACTGACGTCCTGGATAACGCCGAATATTCCGACCACGGCGCCATCAGGCGCGCACTCGGCCTGGCCTTGCACGTTCACCGCCCGGCGTCGGCCGTCGGGTATGACCAAAGTCCCGCTGTAATCGAACGAAGCGCCAGTCGTGATCGCCGATTCGACCATTTTCGAAACCCGCTCGCGGTCGTCGGGATGATAGGGGTCGATGGCGTTTTCCAACGTCGGCACATGGTCGGGGCCGAGGCCGTAAATGACATAGACTTCGTTGGACCACGCGACTTTGCCGCGGACCAGATCGACGCGCCAATGCCCGATGCGCGCCAGCGACGCCGCCATGGCAAACAGGCGGTTGCTTTCTTGAGCATGCGCGGCCGCTTCGACCGCCTTTAGTTCAGCGGCTTGGCGGCGGCCGATATCGCGCACGCTGGCGACGAATTCCACGGGCACGCCAGCTTCGTCGCGGACCAGTCGGTAGCTGGCCTCGAGCCAAACATAATGGCCATCGCGATGTTGTTGGCGGTAACTACAGATTGGGTGATCCGCGCCGTCAAGAAGCGAGCGACAAACCTTCATGACCCGCGTTCGGTCGTCGACATGGATCGCGGCCACCGGGGTTGCGCCGAGCAGTTCCTCGACTTCGAAGCCGAGCAATGAACGACAGGCCGGCGAGATGTCGCGACGAATGCCATCAAGACCGATGCGGACGATCATGTCGTTCGAATGATCCGCCATCAGACGGTACAGCCGTTCGCTCTGCTCGGCGCGCCGGGCAGTAGCAAGCGCTGCTCGACGCTCCCGCAATGCTGCCGCAACCGCGCCGGACGCGATGAGAACGAGCGCGCCGATAAGTCCTAGCAATATCTGCCCGTAAAGCTTGATGCGCGCCGAGGTGACAACGTTCATGCGCTCGCGCTGGTGAAGTAACGCGCGCTCTTCCGCCTTGATCTTCTCCAGAAGTGCCGTCACGTCTTCGATGATTTCGCGCTCGTGACTGTTTGCCAGCAGGTGGACGGTCGTGATGCGGTCGGCCTTGGCGTGATCGACTGCGCCCGTCGCCAAGGTAAACAGCGCGCTTGTTCGCCGGTCGAGATCGGCAATGCGGCGCTGCTGCCGGGCATTATCCTTGGTCAATCGGGTAAGATGAAACTCGGCTCGGTGGTAGTCGGACAAGCCACGCTGAAACGTCGCCAGGGATTTTGGATGCAGGGTCAGTAGATACCCCCGTTCCCCCCGCAAAACCTTGTTGAGCGCGGTGTCGATCTGCTCGGCGGTTAAGAGGACGTCGAGCGTATGGACGCGCCACCATTGCGCTTTTTCTTGCTGCACGCTGGCCAGATTGACGTTGTTCGAAAGCGCAGTGATCAACAGGAAAAGTAGCAGCAGACCAGCGATATAGGCGATGAACAGACCCGAGCGGAGGAGACCCGGAGCGCTGTACCGCCGAAGCTGCGAAACGCTAGTATGGCCAAGCTTGGGCATCGCACCGGTGTGGATCCCAAGCATTAAGGGCGAGCGGAAACATTCTCCGATCCCGTGTAAATTGGCCGGGCAGCGTCAATTCAGGCACAAACAGCCGTGCCACGCCGCGGAACTTTCGGGGCCTGATCCAGCAAAAGCGGCGGTTTTGCGTGCGTTCACTTCACACACTTCGCAGGGTGAGCGACCATTTGCCGGCCTTTTCTAAAAGCGCACCCGAGCAGCCGGGCAGGGGGCGGGCTGGCACAAACGAGAGGATGTAGGACAGGGCATATGTGGGAGCCACATCCGCTGGTGACCCCTACGGGAATCGAACCCGTGCTTCAGCCGTGAGAGGGCCGCGTCCTAACCGCTAGACGAAGGGGCCGCTTGCCAAGCGTGTGCCGCCGATAGGCGTGCCGCCGAGCCGGGTCAATCACGCCGTGTCGATCACTGCGCGTTGGGGTTGTGGTTACGCCGCGTTGCGGCGGCGCTCGCTGACTTCGGCGTTCAGCATCTCGGCGAGCGTGAATGCCAGCTCGAGGCTTTGCGCGGCGTTGAGGCGGGGGTCGCAATGCGTGTGATACCGGTCGGCGAGGCTCATTTCGGTCACGTCGACGGCCCCGCCAGTGCATTCGGTCACATTTTGTCCGGTCATCTCGACGTGAATGCCACCGCCGATGCTCCCCTCGGCGCGGTGGACCGCGAAGAAGCCCCGCACTTCGGCAAGGATGCGTTCGAACGGTCGTGTCTTATAGCCGTTGGCAGCCTTGACCACGTTGCCATGCATCGGGTCGCAGCTCCACACGACCGGATGTCCCTCGCGCAATACCGCCCGTACCAGCGGCTGCAGCGCCCCTTCGATCTTGTCATGACCAAAACGCGTGATCAGCGTCATCCGGCCCGGTGTGCGTGCGGGGTTGAGCGTGTCGAGCAGTCGCATTAACGCGTCGGGCGTCAGGCTCGGCCCGATCTTCATGCCGATCGGATTGCCGATACCGCGCAGGAACTCGACATGCGCGCTTCCCTCGAAGCGCGTGCGGTCGCCGATCCAAAGCATGTGCGCGCTGGTGTCGTACCAATCGCCGGTCAAGCTGTCCTGCCGCGTCAGCGCCTGTTCGTATGCGAGCAGCAACGCTTCATGGCTCGTGTAGAATTGCGTCGCCTTCAGCTGCGGCACGGTGTCGGGGTTGATCCCGCACGCAGCCATGAAGTCGAGCGCTTCGCCGATCCGGTCGGCAACGTCGCGATATTGCTTGGTCCATGGCGACCGACCCATGAAATCGTGCGTCCAGGCGTGCACCTGATGCAGATTGGCATAACCGCCCGCGCTAAAGGCGCGCAGCAGGTTCAGCGTTGCCGCCGACTGGTTGTACGCCTGGATCATCCGTTGCGGATCGGGGGCACGGCCAGCGGCTTCGAAGGCGATGTCGTTGACGATATCGCCGCGATAGCTCGGCAGCGACACGCCGCCTTGCTCCTCGGTCGCGGCACTGCGCGGCTTTGCGAATTGGCCGGCCATGCGCCCCAGCTTCACGACCGGAAGCTTCGAAGCAAAGGTCATCACGACCGCCATCTGCAGGATGACGCGGAACGTATCGCGGATGGTGTTGGGGTGGAACTCGGCAAAGCTCTCGGCACAGTCGCCGCATTGCAGAAGGAATGCTTTGCCGCTCGCGACCTTGGCAAGGTCGGCGGTCAGATCGCGCGCCTCGCCCGCGAACACCAAAGGTGGAAAATTACCGAGCGTCGTGATGGCGCGCGTCAGTGCCGCCGCGTCGGGATAATCGGGAAGCTGGCGCGCTTCATGCGCGGTCCAGCTCTGCGGGGTCCAATGTGCAGCCATGATGGTCGCGGCTATGCGCGGGGCGGGTTGCGCGTGCAAGTCACAGCCCGAATTCACGTGCCGCTGCTTCGAAGCGTGTCGAGCCTTTCGGATCGGCGACGCGCGCCTGGCGCAGTGCTTCGACCGCCAACGCGCGCTGACCGAGCACCATGCGGCTGCGGATCAGCATGATCCACCCTTCGGTATCCTCAGGCCGGGTCTTCAGCCGCGTGGCGAGCCCTTCGACCATCGCCGCGATCTGCGCCTGATTGGGAGGGGCAGGGGGGGCATCGGCTGATGGCAGTCGTCCCGCGATGTCGATCTTCTCGCGTGCGGCAACGCGCTCGACGGTCCGACGCACGTCCTCGGCCCAGGCCGCGCGCGCCGGCGTTTCCTTCAACAGTGCGATCCAGTCGCCGATCGCGCCGGCGTGGTCACCGTCGAGATCCTTGCCGATCGCCAGAAAGTAGCGTGCACGCGCGTCGCGCGGATCGCGCGCGAGCGCACGGGCAAACGCGTCACGCGACGCGGGGGTCAGACGCTGCGCCCCCATCGATAGCGTCTCTCCGAGCGACGACCATAAGCTTGCGTCACCGGGACTGAGCGCGAGCGCGCGTCGATAGGCATTGGCGGCGGTGTCGAACTGACCGATCTGATACAGACCTTCGGCAAAGGCGCGCCATGTGGCGGGGTCGGTCGGCGTTGCCTGCGTCTTTGCCTCGAGCGCGGTCATGACCGACGCGACACTTGGGTCCTTGGCAACCGGCGTCTGAGCGCGCCAGAGTGCGAAACCGATGGCGACCAGCGCAAGCAGCGCCGCGAGCGCAAGCGCGACGCGAGCGGCTCGCACGAGTCGGTCAGGCGCGACCGCCAGCGCGACCGC
>JAYTAR010000334.1:0-8510 GCA_043737455.1 Sphingomonadales bacterium
TTATCGGTGGCGGTACCACCGGGCTGACGACGCTGAGCATGAAGAAGGCGAGCACGATCGCGATCGCGGCAAAGAGGTAGGGAAGCGGTGCCGCTACGCCGTACAGCAACCCACCAACAGCAGGGCCGGCCACCGACGCCGATTGCCAAGCGATCGAACTCATCGCGATCGCGCGCGGCAGTAGCGGGGCCGGAACAATATTGGGCGCGATCGCCGACATTGCAGGGTTGAAGAAAACACGGGCCGCGCCGTGCGCCGCGGCAATCGTGAACAAAAGTGGAAGCGACAGCGCGTTGGCCCAGGTTGCCAGTCCCAGGACAATTGCAAGCACGAGGTCGACTGCTATCGCGCACCGTGCAACCGTTCGCCGTTCGAAGCGGTCGGCTACCCATCCCGCAACCGGCGTTAGCAACAACACAGGGACAAATTGCGCAAGGCCGACGACGCCGAGCATCAGCGCCGATTCACGGATCGACAATGCGTATTGAGCGCGGGCCAGATCATAGACCTGCCAACCGATTACGACGACCATCGCCATTGTCGCCAGCACGCCCAGGAAGCGCGCCAGCCAATAATATCTGAAATCGGGGATCGCGAACGGGGAGGCGGGCAGGGCTGTTGCTGATGCCGTCACCCCCTCCCCTTGGCACTTCACATGGACGGCTGCAACGCGGTGGGGGCAGGGCTCGTGACAATCGTTCCTTGGTCGCCGTCAACTTTTGCTGCGGCCAGAAACGCGATCAGGTCGCGCGTCAATTCGGTCTTGTGAGTGGCCAGAACACCATGCGGTGCTCCGTCATATTCGATTAGCTGCGCATGGGGAATCAGCTGAGCGGCATGGCGCGCAGTCGGATCGATCGGCACAGTGGTGTCACCAGTCCCGTGAACGATCAAGGTCGGTACCGTAAAGGCAGCGCAATCGGGCCGAAAGTCGGTCGTCGCAAAGGCGTTCAAACAGGCTAGTGTCGGCCATTGCCCACCCATGACTGCCATCGCGAACGCCGCATCGAGAACGCCCTGGCTTACTGGCTTTGCAAAGAAGCCAACCCCGTAGAACTGCTTGGCAAAGGTTTGAAGGAACCCGAAGCGATCGTCGTGGATCTGCTGCTTCATGGCGTCAAACACGTCGTGCGGCACGCCACCTGGATTGTCGTCACGCTTGCGCATGAACGGAACGACGGATGAAACAAGCGCGGCGCTCACAACCTTGCCGGCACCATGGCGCGACAGATAGCGTGCCACTTCACCGCCGCCCATCGAGAAGCCGACGAGGCTGACAGGCTGGCCGTCCGCGCACTGGTCGATGACACAAGCGAGGTCGTCGGCGAACGTGTCGTAATCATAGCCTTCCCACGGCTGGTCCGACCGCCCGAAGCCGCGGCGGTCATAAGCGATCGCGCGGAAACCTGCGCCAGCGAGGCCCAGTGCGACATCGTCCCAGCTATCGGCGTTGAGCGGCCAGCCATGGATCAACACAACTGGTTGCCCGCTTCCCCATTCCTTGACGTAAAGTTTGGTGTCGTCGCGTGCGGTGACATGCGGCATGTTGAGTAGCTCCGTTTCAACGATACCCACCAGAACCACCGACCTTGCGTCAGGTTGCGTTGTGCGGGAGACAATGGCGAACGAAGGTTGGCGCTTAGGAATTTGACGATGCGCGTCATCATCTTGCTGGGACTGCTTCTGCTCGCGGGTTGCGCGCAATCTGATGAGACGCACAAAAAAACGCTTCAGTCGCTGGAAGTCGGCGAGCCAGCGAGTGCGACGGGAAGGCCGACAGTTGCCCCGACCCAGATCGCGTACAGCTACCGTTATGGCTATCGTCTCGACGACGGCGCGATCGACGCGGTCCAAGGCGCGCATGTTGCCCTATGCGACAAGCTTGGACCTGCGCGCTGTCGGATTGCAACACTGACACGCAGCACGACCGACGGCGAACACGCGACGGGTGCCCTAAGCTTGCTCGTCGACTCAACGATTGCGCGTCGGCTTGGCGCTGAGCTCGACAAGGCGGCGGTTGGCGAGGGCGGGCAGAACGTCAACCGCGAAATCGAGGCCGAGGACCTCGCCAAGTCGATGATCGATACCGACGCCCGCGTCCGAGCGAAGGCGGCACTTGCCGATCGGTTAATGGCGCTGATTGAGAAGGGTGCCGGGAGCAGCGTGGCCGACCTGGTCGCGGCAGAGCATGCTTTTGCTGACGCACAAGAGGAACTGGACGCGGCGCGCGCCGCGCTCGAGACTATGCGCGGCCGCGTCGCGATGTCGAAGGTCGACATTGTATATGAAAGTGCAAGCGTGCCTGGCGACGATTTGCTCGGGTCACTGCAACGCGCGCTTGGGAACACCAGCAGTCTGCTTGGAGCCAGCCTTGGCGCACTTGTGATGGCGGTCGTGCTTATTGCTCCCTGGGCGCTGGCCATCGCCGGGCTGGTGTGGACGACGCGACGGTTCGGCTGGCGTCCGCGCTGGCCGTGGCGACGTCGCGCCTAAGCCGCGACCTTTGCCAGCCCGCGCGACAGTTGCAGCGCGCCGTTGAGGCGGGCCTTGGGCGTTTCCCACTCACGCACGATGCTCAACTTCATGTCGGGGCGCAGCTTGGCGGTTCCCTTCAAGCGTTCGACATAGGCCAGCAGCCCGTCGATATTGGGGAAGGTGTCGTTCCAGAAGGTGACCAGCGCACCTTTCGCGCCGACGTCGATCTTGGCGATACTCGCTTCCTTGGCGTGCAGCTTGATCGCCATCAACACCAATAGGTTCTCGGTCGGCTCGGGCAACGGGCCGAAACGATCGATCAGTTCGGCGCCGAATGCTTCGATCCGTTCGGCCTCGTCAATCTCGTTGATCCGGCGATAGAGCGACATCCGCAAGTCGAGGTCGGGAACATAATCGTCGGGGATCAGGATCGGGGCATCGACCGTGATCTGCGGGCTCAGGTCGGCCTTGCGCGCCGCCGCGATGCCGCCCGCGCGCGCCTCGATGATCGCTTCCTCGAGCATCGCCTGGTAAAGTTCGAAGCCGACCTCGCGAATATGGCCCGATTGTTCGTCGCCGAGCAGATTGCCCGCACCACGGATGTCGAGGTCGTGGCTCGCAAGCTGGAACCCCGCGCCCAGGCTGTCGAGATCGCTCAGGACTTTGAGACGCTTGTCGGCACCCTCGGTCATGCTTCGGTTCGCCGCCGTCGTCATGAAGGCATAGGCCCGCGTCTTCGCACGCCCGACGCGCCCGCGCAGCTGATAGAGTTGCGCAAGGCCGAAGCGGTCGGCGCGGTGAATGATCATCGTGTTGGCGCTGGGAATATCGAGCCCCGACTCGACGATCGTGGTCGACAACAGCACATCGTACTTGCGATCGTAGAATGCCGACATTCGGTCCTCGACCTCGGTCGGCGCCATCTGGCCATGCGCGGTCACGCTGCGAACCTCGGGGACATATTTGCCGAGAAACTCCTCGATCTCGGGCAGGTCCGCAATCCGCGGTACGACGAAAAAGCTTTGCCCGCCGCGATAATGTTCACGCAGCAATGCCTCGCGCAGCACGACCGGATCCCACGGCATGACATAGGTGCGCACGGCAAGCCGGTCGACCGGCGGCGTCTGGATGACCGACAGTTCGCGCAAGCCCGACATCGCCATCTGCAAGGTGCGCGGGATCGGCGTCGCGGTCAGCGTCAACATGTGGACGTCGGTCTTCAACGCCTTCAGCCGTTCCTTGTGCGTGACGCCGAAGCGCTGCTCTTCGTCGACGATGACGAGCCCCAGCCGCTTGAATTCGACCGACTTCGCCAGGATCGCGTGCGTGCCGACGACAACGTCGAGCGTGCCGGTGGAGAGCTGATCGCGAACGCCTTTCGCTTCCTTGGCAGGCACGAGCCGCGACAGGCGGCCGATCTCGAGCGGAAAGCCGCGGAAGCGTTCGACAAAGGTGCGGTGATGCTGGCGCGCGAGCAATGTGGTCGGACATACGATCGCGACCTGCTGCCCCGCCATCGCCGCCACGAATGCGGCGCGCAGCGCAACCTCGGTCTTGCCAAAGCCGACATCGCCGCAGACCAAACGGTCCATCGGTCTGCCTGCCCCCAGATCGTCGAGCACTTCGGCAATTGCGCGGTCCTGATCATCGGTTTCCTGATAGGGAAAGCGATCGACGAATTCATTATACGCAGCGTCTGGGACCATGATGTCGGCGGGGCGCAGCGCGCGTTCGGCGGCGGTTGCGATCAATTCGCCCGCGATCTCGCGGATCCGCTCGCGCATCTTGGCGCTTCGACGCTGCCAAGCCTCGCCGCCGAGCCGGTCGAGCGCGACGCCGTCGCTCTCGCTACCGAAACGCGAAAGCACGTCGATGTTTTCGACCGGCACGAACAATTTGTCGCCGCCGGCATAAGTCAGCTGAACGCAGTCGTGCGGCGATTTGCCGACGGGGATCGACGTCAGCCCCTCGAACCGCCCGATGCCATGGTCGCGGTGGACCATCAGGTCGCCGGGTGACATCGTGGCTAGTTCGGAGAGGAACGCGTCGGCGCTTTTCTTGCGCTTGGCGCGGCGGACCAGCCGGTCGCCGAGCAGGTCCTGCTCCGTAACGATCGCAAGCGCCGGTGCGACGAAGCCGCGTTCGAGCGGAACGACTACCAGCGCGACGCGCCCCGCAGCCGCCAGCCCCTGCGCTTCCTGCCAGGTCTCGGCTATCGCCGTGCCGGTCAGTCCGTGATCGGCAACCAGCCCGCCGAGGCGCTGACGCGATCCGACCGAATAGCTCGCGAGCACGAGCCCGGTCTTGCCGAGTTTGGTGCGGTAATCAGTCAGTGCCTCGTACACGTTTTCCGACCGGCTGCGTTCGGCACCGAAATCGCGCGCGCCCTCGATCGCGAAATCCACGACTTTGGCCGCATCGGGTTCACGGAACGGGGTCGCGAGATGCACGCGCATGGCGGTCAGCCGCGCTTCCCACTGCTCGCGCGTGAGGTAGAGCGCATCGGGCTTGAGCGGACGATAGCTGCCAACGTCGCGGCCGCCTTTTTCGCTGGCGGCGCGCTCGCGGTTCGCGTGATAGTCGGCGACTGCTTCGAAGCGGGCGTCGGCGGCACCGGTCGACCCGGCATCGCGCACCACGATGTCACTATCGCTCAAATGGTCGAACAGCGTCGCCAATTTGTCTTCGATCAGCGGCAGCCAATGGTCGATACCCGACAGCCGTCGCCCTTCGCTGACTGCCTGATACAGCGGATCGCCGGTCGCGGTTGCGCCGAAATGTTCGCGGTAACGGCTGCGGAAACGCTTGATCGACGCTTCGTCGAGCAGCGATTCGGACGCGGGGAGCAAGGTGAAACCGTCGACCGCGGCGACGCTGCGCTGATCGCCAGGATCAAAGCGTCGGAGCGTTTCGATCTCATCGCCAAAGAAATCGAGCCGCAGCGCGTGCGGCATACCGGCCGGAAACAGGTCGACGAGGCTGCCGCGCACCGCATAATCGCCAGCGTCGGTCACGGTCTCGGTGCGGACATAGCCATTCGCTTGCAGCAGCGCGGCCAGCGTATCGCGATCGTAACGCTCGCCAGGAGCCAAGCGCGCGACGAGGCTGCGCAAGCGAAACGGCGTGAGCGTGCGTTGCGTCGCGGCGTTGACCGTGGTCACCAGCAACTGCGGCCCAAACTGCTTGTCCTGCAGCGCGCTGAGCGTCGCCATCCGCTCCGAGGTAACGCGCAACGAGGGCGACGCGCGGTCGTAGGGCAGGCAATCCCACGCCGGATAGGTCAGTACGCGCACTTCGGGCGCGAAGAACGCAGCGGTATCGGCGACCGAGCGCATCTCGCTTTCGTCGGTCGCGATGAAGACCGCGCGGACGGGTGCGGCGCGGGCCAGGTCGGTCAGCAGCCACGGCAGGAAGCCGGGCGGCACGCCCGCGAGCGTCAGTGGTGCGCGCGCCTTGGTGATGCGGTCAATCATTTTTCCACCGCCACATAATCGAGGCGCTGCATCGCGACCATCATCGGCCCCTGCGCACGGATGGGGACCGGCATCGTGCCGAGCGCCCAGCCCATGATCTCGACGTCTTCCTCGTCGATCAACGCCTCGAACCACGCGATCTGCGCTTCATTCCACGAGGCGTGATGCCGGTCGAAGAAGCCGCCGACCATCAGATCGGCTTCCTTGGTACCGCGATGCCAGCTGCGGAAACGCAACCGTTTGATGCGGGTATGAAGGTCCATCGAGGCTCCAACGGCAAATGCCCGTCACCCCCGCGAAAGTGGGAATGACGGGGGGAAGATTTCGATCTACCCCCTAGCCATGCGTCCCGACCTGCTCAACCCGTTGTTCGCCGAAATCGAGAGCCTAAAGGGCGTTGGTGCGGCGGTCGCGAAACCGCTGGCCAAGCTTGGGCTGGCGCGCGTCGTCGATGTGCTGTTCCACGTGCCCACCGGCAGCGTCACGCGCCACCGCGTCGACCGGCTCGACGATGCGCAGGCGGGCGAGACCATCGCGGTTGTCGTCACCCCGGTCGATTACCGCCAGCGCGGCGGGGGGCGGGGGCCGCTGAATGTGCAGGCGACCGACGCGGCAGGCGATTATGTCAGCCTGACATGGTTCGGATCGAACCCCGGCTATGCCAAACGCCTGCTGCCGCTGGGCGAGGCGAAACTCGTCTCGGGCAAGCTCGAACATTACGGCGAGACGCGCCAGATCGTTCATCCCGAAGTGCTCGAGCCCGACGATGCGCTTGCGCTCGCAGAGAGCGTCTACCCGCTTTCCGAAGGGCTGACATCGCGGCGGATCGCGGCGCTGGTCGAGCAAGCACTCGGTCGCGCCCCGGATCTGTCCGAATGGATCGAGCCGGGGCTGATCGCGACGCGTGGCTGGCCCGGATGGCGCCAAGCGCTCGCGACACTGCACCGCCATCCCGACGCCGATGGGGGAGGTGGCACGGCGCGCGACCGGCTCGCCTATGACGAGGTGTTCGCCAACCAGCTCGCGCTGATGCTCGTGCGCGCGTCGACGCGGCGGCGGCGCGGCGTGCCGCTGATCGGCGACGGCGGTCTGCGCGCGCAATTGCGGCTGCCCTATGCGCCAACGCGGGCGCAGACCCGCACGATCGCCGAGATCGAGGGCGACCTCGCGCAGACGCGGCCGATGCTGCGTCTGCTCCAGGGCGACGTCGGTTCGGGCAAGACGCTCGTCGCGTTGAACGCTATGCTGATCGCGGTCGAGGGCGGCGCGCAGGCGGCACTGCTCGCGCCAACCGAGATCCTCGCGCGCCAGCATCACGACACGCTTTCGCGCCAGCTGGCAGGCGTCGACGTGCGGATCGCGGTGCTGACCGGGCGCGACAAGGGCCGTGTGCGCGAAGGCGTGCTGATGGGGCTGGCCGACGGCAGCATCGACATATTGATCGGCACGCATGCGATCTTTCAGGAAAAGGTCGCGTACCGAAAGCTGGGGCTGTCGGTCATCGACGAACAGCACCGTTTCGGCGTCGCGCAACGCATGCTGCTCGCGGCCAAGGCGACCACCCCGCCGCATCTGCTGGTGATGACCGCGACCCCGATCCCGCGAACCCTGGTGCTGACCAGCTATGGCGAGATGGACGTCAGCCGCCTCGACGAACTGCCCCCCGGCCGTACGCCGGTCAAGACGACGGTGTGGCCCGCGAGCGGGATCGATGCAGTGCTCGAACGGCTGGCGGCGCACGTCGCCGATGGCAAGCAGGCGTTCTGGGTCTGTCCGCTCGTCGAGGAGAGCGAGTATGAAGACCGCGCCGCGGCGGAGGCGCGCGCGGTCTCGCTGCGGCTGCGCTTCGGCGACGCGGTCGGGCTCGTCCATGGCCGCATGAAGCCGCTCGAAAAGGATGCGGTGATGGCGGCGTTCGCGACGGCCAAGCTCGCGATCCTCGTCGCGACGACGGTGATCGAGGTGGGCGTCGACGTTCCCAACGCGTCGCTGATCATCATCGAGGAGGCCGAGCGCTTCGGCCTTGCGCAGCTCCACCAGCTGCGCGGCCGCGTGGGGCGCGGTGCGGCCGAATCGACGTGCGTGCTGCTGCGCGGTGACAGCTTGAGCCAGAGCGGCCGCGCACGGCTGGCGTTGATGCGCGAGACGACCGACGGTTTTCGCATTGCCGAGGAGGACTTGCGGCTGCGCGGCGGTGGCGAAGTGCTCGGCCATCGCCAGTCGGGTGAGGCGCGCTTCCGGCTGGCGACGCCCGAACATGTGGCCAGCCTGCTCGAAACCGCGACCGACGACGCGCGGCTGCTCGTCGACCGCGATGGCGGCCTCGACGGCCCGCGCGGGCAAGCGGCGCTGGTGGCGCTCTATCTGTTCGAACGCGACGCCGCCGTCGCGCTGTTGCGCGCCGGGTAGGGGCCATATTCCGCGGTTTTGCGTGCGTTCACTTCACACACTTCGCAGGGTGCGTGACCATTTGTGCTCGGTTTGGATTTGAGTCGTCCTGCTGGCAAATCGACGAAGTAAAAGAGCGGCAGCATACGCTGCACTGGCGATGCTGCACGAAGG
>JAYTAR010000335.1:0-8509 GCA_043737455.1 Sphingomonadales bacterium
CTCCTGCCGCTTGCATGCCCTTGCAATTCGCTGCCCAACCGATAAACCGACTCGACAGAATATTTTTATGAGGGGGAACCGATGATCGATTTCAATCGAATGGCGCACTGCCGGGTCCTGTTGCTCGCAGGTACAGCGACTGCGTTGACGCTGGCTGGGCCAGCGCTCGCTCAGGGCAGCACTGCCCAGAGCCCGGCGACCCAGAGTCAGGCGACGCCGACTGCCGCTGCTACTGCCGACGAGGGTATCACTGATATCGTCGTCACTGCTCAGCGCCGCGAGGAGTCGCTGCAGCAGGTGCCGTTGTCGATAAGCGCTATCACGGGCGCGGAGCTTCGCAATGCGGACACACGCGATATCACGCGGCTCGAGCAGTCGGTGCCCGGCTTACGCATCGCACGTTCGGGACCGTCGGCGCGACCGGCGATCCGTGGCATCTACACCGAAGCGATTGGCGCAAATTCAGACCCGCGCATCGGTTTCTACGTCGACGAAATCTATCAGTCGCGGCCCCAGCAGACGATCGCGGCGTTCGTCGATCTTGAACGCGTCGAAGTGCAAAAGGGACCACAGGGTACGCTGTTTGGCCGCAACAGTTTTGGCGGCAACATCGCGCTGACCAGTGCTAAGCCGACCGACGTCTTCGAAGGCGGCGTCGGGCTCATCTATGGCAATTATCGGCGCATCAAGGCCGAAGGCTTCGTCAACCTGCCGGTGTCCGACGGCATTGGTCTGCGCGTCGCCGGCGCGATCGATCGTCACGATCCTTATCTGAAGAGTGTGGTCAACAGCTTTGCGAGTACCGGCGACCTAAACTATCAGTTCATCCGCGCAACGTTGCGCGTCGCGCCGCCAAGCTTCGGCGATCGGCTCGAGATCTTGCTTCGCGGTTCCTACTTCAATCAGGATGACCGTGGCCAGGGCAGCTCGAACTCGCAAAATATCGGCGCAATCGTCGATCGTTCGCTGATCCGTGCGCCGGGGCAGACGCTGACGTTCAACGGCGTGACCTATCCATTCCCGTTCGGCTATAACGGCGGCAACTACGCGACCGGCCAGCTCGTGCCGTTCAGCCCGGTTTTCCGTGACAACATTCCCGATATCAGCGGTGTCGATATCGGCTTGCCGATCGCCGGGCCGTACTCGATCCTGTACGATTATCCCGCGCGGAACCGGGTAAAGGCGAAGAATTTCTCCGCGACGATCAATTTCGACATCACAGACAATGTGCGTCTCCGCTCGATCACCGGCTATAACGACTTCTTTTTCTCGAACCGCGCCGACGGAGATGGCGGGCCGATTCCGTTCTCCGAATTCTACGCGGTCAACGTCGCCAAGACGTTCACGCAGGAATTGCAACTCCAAAGCACTGGTAATAGCCCGTTTCAGTACACGGTCGGCGGCTATTACATGAACGACAAGATTAACGAGGCGAGTGCGGTGGTCTACCCCCGCAACGACTACAGCACACAGACTGCCGCAGCGAACGGCTTTCCGGTGCTCTACGCCAACGGCGGCACCTGTGCTTTCACGGCGCTGCCAACTGGACCCCTGCCTTTTGGAGTGAACTGCAACATCAGCAATTTCAGTCAGGCTGACAGTGCTTCGCCCACCTTTGCACGGACCAAGTCTTATGCCGGCTATGGCCAGCTTTCCTACACGTTCGACGACAAGCTCACGATCACGGCGGGTGCGCGCTATACGGTTGACCAGAAAGATTATCGCAGCGTTGCGCAGGCTGCAGGGACTGTATTCGTCGGTGGCACTGGCGGTTATGTGTTTCAGCAGAACCAGGCATTTCTAAACGCAAATCCGGGCGCGACCTTGGCACAGCTTCCTTTCGCCGCTGACGCTTCGGCCGCCTCGCTGCTACGTCCCAATGGGACCAATGCCGGCTTCGCCAACGGCATCGGTTATCGCGCTTCTTTCCCGTACAACGATAATCGTGCCGAATTTGCCAATTTTAATTGCGGCGGACTGACGCCTGGCCAGTTTGCGCTTAACGGCACCAACAATGTCGCCGGTACCGTGCCCAATTACTTCGTCACCCGTTGCGGTCAGCGAACGTTCAAATATTGGACCTACCGGGTTGCGGCTGACTATAAGTTCAGCCCCACCAACATGGTTTACGCCAGCTTCTCGACGGGCGTCCATTCGGGCGGTTTCGGCGCAGCGTTCGTTCCAACGACGATCCCACAGGGGACGTTCGCGTCGTTCGATGCCGAAAGGATCACAGCGTTCGAAATCGGCACGAAGAATAGTTTCTTCGATCGTCGGCTGCAGGTGAATGCCTCGATCTTCTACAACAGGACCAGCGACAATCAGGTGCAAGGGCTCGCGCCGGTGGTCACCGGCCCGAACGTTATCCAGAATATTTCCACGATCACCAACCTGGGCAGAACCACGGCACCTGGCGCGGAACTGTCGATCGTCGCCAAGCCGGTCGATCGGCTGACGCTGCGCGCGGCGGTCAATTACATCCATGCGCGTAATTCGGTTGTGCCAGTGCCGCTCGGCTTTAACAGCGGGCTGTGTTTCGCATCGGCGAACGCGACGGGGAACGTACCTGGCAGCCCATGCGCACTCGACGCGCTGGCCAACAATCGCGGCTTTGGCTTCGGGTTCTTCCCCAATGCCTTTACCAATCCCGAGCTGTTTATTCCGGTGCGTAACGCCGCCGGGACGATCGTCGATTACCAGTCGATTTACGACGGGAAGAAGACGCGCGTGCAGAACACGCCGGACTGGTCGGCGAACTTCGGTCTGTCGTATGAGTTGCCGATCGGGGAAACGTCGACGCTGACACCCGAGGTGGACGTGCTGTGGAGCGGCAAATATTTGCTGAGCGCCGCCACGCCAAATGTCGAGCAGCGGTCGTATGCCAAGGTCGACGCACGACTGACGTTCCGCACCGATAGCGGGTTGTCGTTGCAGGCGTTCGTCAACAATCTGACGAACCAGGCGACGCTTGGCCGGATCACGACCGCGACCTTGTCGGCGCAGGGCACCTATTCCGATCCACGCACTTATGGCGTGCGTCTCGGCTACAAGTTCTGACCTTTGCAGTTGGCCCGGGACTGCAATTGCGGTCCCGGGCGTTCTTTCGTGAGAGATTGCGCCCGTGATCCACGCAAACCTGCCGTTCACGTTGCCCGACCGCCCCACGGTCACGCGCATCTTCCGTGAGAGACTGCGCCCGTGATCCACGCGAACCTGCCGTTCACGCTGCCCGACCGCCCCACGGTCACGCGCATTCGCCAGCGCAACACTGCCGAGCTGCTGGTGCCGACCGGCGTCCGCACCCAGCCGATGGCGGGGTTCGAGGACGATTTCACCGACATCGTCGATTACATCATCCGCATCACCGAGCAAATCTGGACCGATCGCGCGGTCGGGCGGATCTACGAGACCTACGATGCCAGCTGTACCGTCTACACGACTGGCCATGTCGTCCGTTCTGTCGAGGAAGTCGTCGCCTCGACGACGATGGGGATTCACGGCGGCCCCGACGGCGAGACGCATCACCTAAACGTCGCATGGAGTGGCGACGAGGCGCAGGGGTTCTACACGTCGCACCTCGGTTATGCGCGCTCGACTAACAGCGGCGCGTCGCCTTACGGCCCGGCGACCGGACGGCGCCTCGGCCGGTTCTTCGTCGCCGACTGCGTCAGCCGCGACAACCGCATCCACACCGAATGGCTGGTCCGCGACAATGGCGCGGCGGTGCGTCAGATGGGGTTCGACATGCACGCCGTCGCCCGGCGGCTGGCCGAACTGCCGCTGTTCGAGACCCCCGTGACGTCGGTCGCGACGCGGTTGCAGGGGCAGGCACCACGCGCCGGCTGTGACGGGCCGACCGACACGGTCGAGGGTTGGGTCGCCCATCATTTCGATCGCATCTGGAACGCGCGCCGCTTCGATCATGTCATGCATGCCTATGCGCCCGACATCGTCGCGCATTGGGCGGGTGCCCGTGTCGCGCAGGGACAGCGCAATCTTCAGTCGCTGGTGATCGCGCTGCTCGCAAGCGTACCCGACGCGATGCTGCGCGTCGAACACGTCAGCTGGTCCGACGAGACCGACGGCGTGATCGTCGCCGTGCGCTGGACGCTGGAGGGTACGACGCGACCCGGCGGCCTGCTGGGCGAAGTCCCGAGCGGCCGACCGGTATCGGTGATGGGCATGACGCACCTGCGTTTTGTTGGGGCGCTCGTGGTCGAGGAATGGACGATATTCGACGAGATCGCCGTGATCGCGCAGGCGTATCGCGGCTAGCTTACCGTCGGGACGACCCCCGAAGCCTCGACCTTTCGTGCGTCGAGCGCCGCGCGTGTCGCGTCGTGCGTCGCCCGCGTGACTTTCAGGAACGCATAGCTCGCAGCGCCGAGCAGCCCAGGGGCAGTCGACAGGATCGTCGCGAGCGCGAGGTTCGACAGCACCCCGGGGTCGACCGCACCCGGCACGGCCTTTGCCGGAAACGCGATGATCGCCAAGACCCAACCCGCAAGCGCAGTACCAAGCGCCTGGTCGATGCGCTGGAAGAAGGTCCGCGTCGAATAGAGCACGCCTTCCTGACGGATGCCGTATTTCAGTTCGTTTTCATCGGCGATATCGGCCAGCGCCGAATAGACCGTCGTGGTCATCAGGCTGTAGGCCATATGCCCCAGTGCGCCGAGCCCCATGACGATCCACATGATGCCCGCCGTCTCGTGGCTGATGACGCCAAGCCAGCCGAGCAGCGGCGCGAGCGCGGGGCCGACCGCGTAGAGCATGACGGCGAACGCACCCGTCCAGCGCTTGTCGAACCGCGCATGGACGCGCTTCACGACGGTGGCGGCAAAGGCATAGCCAGCGAAGCTGCCGATCACGAACAGGCTGATTTGGTCGTTACTCAGCTGCCAGAAATAGCTGAGCGTATAGAAGGACAGCCCCGACCGCACGCCGACCATCATCGACAGGAAGAACAGCCCGACCAACAGCACGACATAGTTGCGGTTCGCCAATGCGCGCCCGGCGTCGCGAAACCATTCGGTCATGCCGAATTTGGGCGCGTCGGGCGCCGGGACCGGCAGATAAGGGATGAACTTGCGCGTCGACCAGCTCGAATAAGCCAGCAGTGCCAGGATCATCGCGCCAAAGCTCAATGAGAACGCAGGCCAGCGTGTAGGGTCGAGCGCACCATTCTTGAACTGTGCACTGCTCGCAAAGAAGAAGCGGAACGACACCACCCAGGCGATCGTGTCACCCACCCACAAGCAGACGGTGTTGAACCCCATGATGCTGGTGCGTTCGAGATAGTCGTTCGACATTTCGCCACCCAGCGCGAGATGCGGGGTGTGGTAAAGCGACATCGCCTGCATCAGCATCGTGTACGACACGGCGAGCCAGATAAGCTGCCCCGTCTCACTCCAGTTCGGCGGGTTGAATACCGCCCAGAACAAAGCCGCCGCCGGGATGATCGCGGCGAACATGAACGGGTGCCGCCGTCCGAGCTTCGATCGGGTCCGATCCGACCATGATCCCACCAGCGGATCGAACAGCGCGTTGACCACCAGCCCGGCGGCAAGCGCGGTGCCGACATGGCCGGCGGGCAGCCCGCGCACCTGATTGTAAAAAATCAGCAGGAACGACGAGGTCGCAGTGAACGCGATCGCCTCGGCCGTGCTGCCCAGGCTGTAATTCACCTTTTCAGCGCGTGTAAGGAGCGGCATCGTCATGTGCGGTACGCCTGTATCAGCGCGTCGAGTTCGTCGAACACCGTCCATTCCTCCACCACATGGCCATTTCCAAAGCGGAAATGGCTGCTGCCGCGCATCGCGATCGCCTTGCCCGCCGGCACGTCGCCGAGCATGCCGCCAGCGCGAGTGTTGCCCTCGAGCAACCAGCGCACCGCCAGGATGACACCGTCGGTTTCGTCCGACCAGCACACATGTTCGACGCGCATCGTCGCGTCGGGAAGGCTGGTCAGCAGGCCGATCACCAGTTCGCCGATCGCTCGCGGCCCCGTCGCTTCGCGGCCGCCGGGCCAGTGCGCGACGGCGTCGCTCGCGAAGTGGAACGGTACATGCTCGAGCCGTCGCGCGTTCCAGGTCTCGTCGAAGTGATGCTGCGCCCAGCCGTCGGGCGTCGCGTTCGAGCCCTGATACCAGCGACGCGGCACCTGACCCAGCAGCCGCGTCGCAGGCGATACGGCAAAGACGTTGCCGGGCGGCTGCACCGCCAGCGCACGCGCGGTCTCGTGCAGATCGAGGCCGAGGTGGCGCAGCACCGCGCCACTGTCATGCATCAGCCATTCGGTATGGATGCGGTTGTCGCGGCTGATGCAATCCGCGACGAAAAAGCTCGTTACGCGCTTGCCGGTGGCGGGCCCGAATTCGGACGGGCCGAGGTTGGTCGCCTTCGAAAAACCCAGATGCGACGTGTAGAATCCCGCGCGCTCGTCGCCGCACCAGGCGATGTTGACGTGATCGGTCACTTGGTCGGGATAGGCATTGAGCGAGGCCAAAGTCGCCGCGACGACCTCCTCGACCGAACGCACGACGCTGCTCGCCGCATAGATGGTGCAGCCTGCGTCATAGGTCTCGTAGATCCGGCCGATCGACCGGTCGCGCCAAATCTCTTCGGTGATGCGGACGATGTAATCGACGATGTCGCCATATTGCGCATCGAACCCGGACATGGCCTGCGTCCGAGCCGGTGGGCCTTGCCGCAGATCGGAGATATCGCGTTGGCGGATGCGGGTCACGGATGGCCGCTCAGGAAGCGCGAACGGCAGGTCGGCGTCGTGCGTCATGCCGCGACCACGCGCATCGCATCGCCCGGCTGCAACTGCAGCGCCTCGGCAAGCGCGCGATCGACAATGCCGTCGGCGTCGACTCCGCCGCGCGCGACACGAAACTGGCCGCCGACGCCGACCGCGACCAGCGACCGAACGCCGCCGCTGCCGCTCCCTGTCATGGTCACCTCGCGCGCCTCGCGTACCGTCTTGATCGCGTCGATGTCGGCGACGACGGTGGGCCCCCCGTCGAAGATGTCGACATAGTCGCCGGCATGAAAACCTTCGGCGAGCAGCATGTCGAACGCCGGGCGACCATCGTCGTGCGGTCGTCCCAACGCCGCCTGCGCTGCCGCCGGCAGCAGCGACAAATACAGGGGGTAACGTGGACCGAGGTCGGCGATGAATTGGTTGCCGGTCAGCGCGCCGGTGCGGTCGGCCTCGTGAAAGTCCATGCCGTAAAAGTGCCGACCGATCGCCTCCCATACCGGAGAATTTCCCTCGGCATCCTGCCAGCCGCGCAGTTCGGCCATCACGCGCCGCCCGAACCAGTCGCGGTGCGCGGCCATGAAAAGATAGCGCCCGCGTGCGGCCAGCGCTCCCAGCGCGCCGCCGCGCATGGCGGGATCGACGAACAGCATGCCGACCTCGGCCTCGCCATCGAAATCATTGGCAAGATTGAGCAACGTCTGTGCTCGCAGTCGACCGACCGCGAGCGACCGATTGGCCTGGCGCGTGAGACGATAGCTGTAGAACGGCCATTCGGCACCGACGCGCGGAAAGATGCCCGACACGGCAACGATGCGCGACGCGCGCTCGACGACGAGCATGATCGCGCACCCCGCATCACGCGCCGCGACGTCGGCGATGGCCCGCTCGCTGGCTTCGATCCGGCCCGCGAGCATGTTCCGGTCGGGCGGCAGGTTGGTCAGGCCGCTGCCCCCCGCGGTAGCAAGCGCCAGCACACCGTCGATGTCTGCCTGGCAGGCGGTGCGCAACACGGCGATGTCGCTGACGTCGTGCCGATCTGTGCTGCCCACCATCCCGTTATCAAAGCCGACATTGCAAGCGGATGCAAGGCCAGCGTGCGCGGCTCAGTTCGCCGCGGCGATCGTCGGCATAGGGCGCAGCTTCGATCACCCTTTCACGGATTGGTCGACCTCGTCACCGTCCTCAACACGCGCCGATACGTCGCCCTACGCTGGTTGCGGTCATCGTCATGGGCATGGCGCCGGTGGAGACCGATCGGCCGGTCACGGCAAACCCCGTTGCCGTAAAGCTACCCGTCGACGACGTCGTCATCGCGCCGCCGCCCCGCTTGCACGTCATCTCCGAACTCAGCTTGCCGCCGGTCATCGCGTAACGGCTGAAAACGCAGGACTTATCCGTGCGGATCAGGTCTTGCGGCCCACGTGCGGCTTGGGCGGGCGTGATGCAGTGCTTCACCCGCGTCGTCTTGCCCACCATCATCTGCGCGATGCCCGCGGGCGCGCCCTGCATCGTCATCGAATCGATCGTCACTGCGATCTCCCACTGACCGGGAGTGACGCCCGACGACTGGGCAAGCGCGATGCTGGTCGGCGCGGTCAGGCCCACGAGCGTGGAAATGGCGAAAACGACGTTCAACTGGCCTATGGTCATGTTCTTCTCCCAATCGAGTAATGCGGCAATGGCTTCAAAAGCCGAACGAAACCCCTACCCGGCCACCTGTCGACCCTCGCACCGTCGATCCGG
>JAYTAR010000336.1:0-8501 GCA_043737455.1 Sphingomonadales bacterium
ACTGCGCGATGCGATCCTGAAGGGGAATGCCGATCGTTACGGCGCCGACTGCAACGTGCACGTGCGGATCGCCGCCGACGATCATGTCCGCCGTGAGCCTTTTCTGCGCGAGATCGAACGAGTCTGGGGGCCCGCCCCCGGCAAGGCGCAGGCGTCGAGCGGTCATATTCACGTCCTGGGTGCGCAGTTCGGCAACGTCTTTATCGGCGTGCAGCCAGCGTTCGGGTTCGAGGGCGACCCGATGCGGCTACAGTTCGAGGGCGATTTCGCGCCGACGCATGCGTTCAGCGCTTTCTATCGCTGGATGCGCGAAGACTTTGGGGCCGATGCGGTCCTGCATTTCGGCACCCATGGCGCGATGGAATGGATGCCCGGCAAGCAGGTGGGATTGTCGGGCGATTGCTGGCCCGAACGGTTGATCGGCCACCTGCCCAACTTCTACCTTTACGCCGCGAACAACCCATCCGAAGGCATGCTCGCCAAGCGTCGCTCGGGTGCGACGCTCATTTCGTATATCACTCCCGCGCTCGAGGAAGCCGGCCTATACGCCGGGCTTGCCGATCTGAAGGCGCTGGTCGAGCGCTGGCGCAGTGCAACGCAAGACGAGCGCGGCGTTATCGAGCCGATGATCGAAGACGCAGCGGTAGCGATAGACCTCGACGCGAGCGACGTGCCCGCGCTTGCCGCCAACCTCTACGACATCGAGCGGGCGTTGATCCCGCACGGCCTGCACGTCGTCGGCGCGCCGATGGCCGCGAGCCAGCGCGGTGCCATCCTTGATGCCGCGCCTGTCGCCGATCGCGCGCGCATCGACGCGTTGCTCGATACCAATGGCGAGCTCGACGGTATCGTCCATGCGCTCGACGCAGGGTTTGTGCGCCCGGCCCCCGGTGGTGATCTGCTACGCAATGCCGACGTGCTGCCGACCGGTCGCAATCTGCACGGGTTCGACCCATTCAAGCTGCCAAGCCGGATCGCGGTCGCCGAAGGAAGCGCGCAAGCGCATCAGCTGATCGCGCGGCATATCGCCGATGGTGGCAGTTTTCCCGAAACGCTTGCTATGGTTCTGTGGGGAACCGACAATCTCAAGAGCGAGGGTGCGCAGATCGCGCAGGTCTTGGCGCTGATCGGTGCGCGGCCCCGCCACGACGGCTACGGGCGTCTGGTCGGCGCCGAGCTCATCCCGCTCGCCGAACTCGGCCGCGCAAGAATTGACGTTGTCGTGACGCTTTCGGGAATTTTTCGCGACCTGCTACCGCTACAGACGCGCATGATCGCCGAGGCGGCATTGCTCGCGGCGACCGCAGATGAAGCCGAAGACATGAACTTCGTGCGCAAGCACAGCCTGGCGCATGCGGCCAAGCATGGTTGCGACATCGAAACCGCCGCGTTGCGCGTCTTCTCGAATGCCGAGGGGGCTTATGGCGCGAACGTCAACCAATTGATCGACAGCGGTAATTGGACGGATCCCGACGAGTTGGCGACGATGTTCGAAGCGAAAAAGGGCTTTGCCTATGGGGTCAAGGGCGCCCCGATACGACAGGTCGAGCTGCTGCAATCGGCGCTTGCGACGGTCGACTTCGCGTATCAGAACCTCGACTCGGTCGAACTCGGTGTGACCACCATCGACCAATATGTCGACGCCCTTGGTGGCATCAGTCGTTCGGTTGCCCGCGCAAAGGGTAAGGCAGCCCCCGTCTACATTGTCGATGCGACGCAAGGCGCGACCAAGGTTCGCACGCTGGGCGAGCAGGTCGATCTCGAAACGCGTGCTCGGGTCCTGAATCCGAAGTGGTACGAAGGAATGCTCGATCACGGCTTCGAAGGCGTTCGCAACATCGAAGCGAGCGTGACGTGCATTTCGGGATGGTCGGCAACGACAGGCCAGGTCAGCCCCTATCTTTACCAGGCGATCAGCGACACGTTCGTGCTCGACGACGCGATGCGTGAGCGGCTCGCGGGATTGAACCCAAAAGCAACCGCACGCGTCGCCGGCCGCCTGCTCGAGGCCAGCGATCGGCAATATTGGACGCCCGATGCCGCGACGCTCGCCGCGTTGCACGCTGCCTCCGACGCGATCGAAGATCGGCTTGAGGGCATCGCGGCATGATGCTGTATTTTTCAGAATTGGAACACCGGTAATGGCCCTGCTCGACCCCCCCGTCCGCGTCCCCGACCGGCTGCTCGACAATCTCAAAAAGGGCCTCGATGGCGAAGGCTCGGTGCAGGTCGCGCTCGACGGCAGCGACAAGATCGGGAATGCCAAGGTGTTCGCGGTCTACGGCAAGGGCGGCATCGGAAAGTCGACGACGTCGTCCAACCTGTCCGCCGCGCTTAGTCTGCTGGGGAAGCGAGTTCTCCAGATCGGCTGCGATCCCAAGCATGACTCGACTTTCACGTTGACGAAGAAGCTGATGCCAACGGTCATCGACGTCCTCGAAACCGTCGACTTTCATCACGAGGAGCTCCGTCCCGAAGATTATATGTTCCAAGGCTTCAACGGGGTCATGTGCGTCGAGGCGGGCGGACCGCCGGCAGGCACCGGTTGCGGCGGGTATGTCGTCGGACAGACGGTCAAGCTGTTGAAGCAGCATCATCTGCTGGAAGACACCGATGTCGTCATCTTTGACGTGCTCGGCGACGTCGTGTGCGGCGGGTTCGCGGCACCCCTGCAGCATGCCGAGCGCGCGGTGGTCGTCGCCGCGAACGATTTTGACAGTATCTTTGCGATGAATCGCATCGTCGCCGCGATCAAGGCGAAGTCGAAGAATTACGAAGTCCGCATGGCCGGAGTTATCGCCAATCGGAGCGCCGCGACCGACGAAATCGACCGCTTCAACGCTGCGACCGGCCTGAAGACGCTCGCGCATTTTCCCGATCTCGACGCGATCCGCCGCAGCCGCTTGAAGAAATGCACGATCTTCGAAATGGACTCGACGCCTGAAATCGAAGCGGTAAAAACCGAGTATCTCCGCCTCGCCGCGACGCTGTGGGCCGGTACCGACGCACTCGACGCGATGCCGATGAAGGATCGCGATATCTTTGAATTCCTTGGCTTCGAATGATGGCGTCGACCACCTACGACGTTTACCGCGCGCGCCTCGAGACGTATTTCGATCGCACGGCGATGGATGCCTGGGCCCGCCTGACTTCGGACCTGCCTGTAAGCGGCATTCGTGCGACGGTGCGCAAGGGGCGCGACACGATGCACGCCGCACTGATGGCCTGGCTTCCCGACGACATGACGGGGCTGCGCATTCTCGACGGGGGATGTGGTACCGGTGCGTTGGCGGTCGCGGCGGCATCACGCGGTGCCACCGTCGTTGCGATCGATGTTTCGCAAAGCCTCGTCGACATCGCGCGTAAGCGGGCTCCCGATGGACTCGCGATCGACTGGCAGGTCGGCGACATGCTCGATCCGCGGCTTGGCAGCTTTGATCACGTCATCGCGATGGATTCACTCATCCACTACAAGACGAACGACATCATCGCGGCGATCGAAACACTGAGCGCGCGGACGCGACGGTCGGTCGTCTTCACTTTTGCACCGCGCACGCCATTGCTGACGGTGATGCACACGGCCGGGCTGTTGTTCCCACGTAATGACCGCGCCCCTGCGATCGTACCCGTCACAGAGGGCCGGCTGCGCCGCCATTTCGGTACGACGGCACGACGCGGACAGCGCGTCAGCAGCGGTTTCTACAAGAGCCATGCGCTCGAGATTCTTGGCGAGGCGCAGCCCGCATGAAGTTCGCGCCATCGCCCGCGATGTGGAACCGGATCGGCACGCGCTTTTTGCCGTTCGCCGATGTCGCGACGCCGGAACTGCCCCTGTCACGGCTGCTGCGCCTGTCGCTGTTCCAGGTCAGCGTCGGCATGTGCGCAGTGCTGCTGACGGGAACGCTCAACCGTGTCATGATCGTCGAGCTGGGCCTGCATGCCTCGGTCGTAGCGGCAATGGTTTCGCTGCCGCTGCTGTTCGCACCGCTGCGTGCGCTCGTTGGGCATAAGTCCGACCATCATCGCTCACTGCTTGGCTGGAAGCGCGTGCCATATCTTTGGTTTGGCACGTTGCTGCAATTCGGCGGAATGGCGGTGCTTCCCTTCGCGCTGCTGGTCATGTCGGGACGCGGCGATGGATCGGCACTGGTCGGTGAAGTCGGCGCGGCGATCGGGTTCCTAATGGTCGGCGCGGGCATGCATACCGTGCAGACCGCAGGCCTGGCGCTCGCGACCGATCTCTCGACCGAGGAGAATGCACCACGCGTCGTCGCGCTGCTGTACGTCATGCTGCTGATCGGCATGATGGTATCCGCGCTCGTCCTTGGCCAGATGCTGACCGATTTCACCCCGACGCACCTTGTCCAAGTCGTGCAGGGTGTGGCCGCGCTCACCGTGCTGCTCAACCTTGTGGCGCTATGGAAGCAGGAGGCACGCCAGCCACGACGTTCCGCCGAACCAGCCCTCCCCGCACCTGCGTTCAAGACCGAGTGGCGGGCCTTCGTGAGCGAAGGCCGTACGGCACGCTTGCTTGTCGCCATCGGGCTGGGCGCGGCGGCGTTCGCGATGCAGGACGTGCTCCTCGAGCCCTATGGCGGGCAAGTGATCGGGCTGACGATCGCCGCGACGACGACGCAGACCGCCTTGTGGGCCGTCGGTACGCTCGCGGCGTTCGCGCTTGCGGCTCGGCTGCTGGGTCAAGGGGCCGAGCCGCATCGGCTGGCCGGGTTCGGCGCAGTGATCGGCATCGTCGCGTTCATGCTCGTCATCTTTGCCGCTCCCGGCGAGAGCGCGGCGATGATGGGAAGCGGTGCAGCGCTGCTTGGCTTCGGCGGCGGCTTGTTCTCGGTCGCGACGATGACGGCGATCATGGACTTATCGGCGCAGGGACGCCGCTCTGGCCTCGCGCTCGGCGCATGGGGCGCGGTCGGCGCGAGTAGCGCGGGGGTCGCCATCCTCATCGGCGGTTTGGTGCGCGACGTGGTCGGCGGTACGTCGGGCTATATCGTCGTCTTTGTCGCCGAAATTATCTTGCTGGTCGCGACGCTTGTCGCAGTCGGCCCGCTCGTCGCGCCCGCATCCCGGGCAAAACAAACGCCACGCCGCTTCGGCATGGCCGACTTCCCCGCCTGAAAGGAAACGCATCATGTCACCCGTCTTTGTCGGAAACATCGATGTCGCATTAGTCACATTCTACGCCTTCGTGCTCTTCTTCATCGGGCTCGTCATCTACCTCAATCGTGAAAGCCGTCGCGAAGGCTTCCCGCGTGAGGACGATCTCAGCGGGCGGATCGAATCGCCTTCGCTCATTCTCGACGGTCGACCAAAACGCTTTCGGTTGCCGTTCGGACGTGACGCCATCGTCGCGCGCGAACGCGAACCTGTTGCCATCGCGGCAAAGCGCGAGCGCTTCTCGGGCGCTCCCTATCGCCCCACCGGTAACCCGATGATCGACGGTGTCGGACCCGCCGCTTGGGCCGAACGGCGCCGTGTTCCCGACCTCGATATGGAGGGGCATCCGCGGATCGTACCCATCGCCAACGCGCATGGCGTCCGTCTCGACAAGCGCGATCCTGCGTTGATCGGCAAGCCTGTATTCGGGTGTGACGGCGTGCAGGCGGGTGTAATCACCGATGTCTGGGTCGACCGTGCCGAGCGCCTGATTCGTTATCTTGCGATCGATATCGGCAGCCGCGTGGTCCTAGCGCCCATGGCGACCGCCAGCGTGCGGCGTGCCGGCGTCACGATCGACGCGGTCACGGCGGCTCAATTCGCCGACGTTCCCGCGATCGAAGGCACCGATACGATCACCTTTTATGACGAGGAGCGCATCCAGGCCTATTTCGGCGGTGGCTATCTTTATGCGACCGCTGAACGGCAGGAGCCGATTCTGTGATCATGGAATATGACAACGAGCCGGTTCGCGGCTTGCCCGGCCTGCTGCCAAAGGATGAGCGCATCCTTTGGCAGGGATCGCCCGGTTGGGTGCGGCTGGCAGTCGGTGCATTTCATGTTCGCCCGGTGGCAGCTTATTTCGTCCTGCTCGCAGGTTGGGCTGCGGCGGTAGGCAATCTCAGCGGCGCCGCGATTACACTGGCGGTCGGTGTCGGCGGCGTGGGGCTGCTCGCGTTACTGGCGTTCGGAGCGGCACGCACGACCATCTACACGCTGACCAACAAGCGCGTCGTGCTGCGGATCGGCATCGCATTGCCCAAGTGCATCAACGTACCGCTCGCACAGGTCGGCAGTGCGGACCTTGCGCTGGCCGACGACGGAAGCGGCAATATCGCGTTGAAGCTTGTCGACGTGCAGCGGCTCGGCTGGATCGCACTCTGGCCACATGCGCGCCCATGGGAAGTCGCCAAGCCACAACCGATGTTGCGCGGCATTCCGCAGGCAGCCATGGTCGCCGACCTGATTGCCCGCGCGAGTGGCGCGGTCACATCAGCGGAGACGGCATCAGCGCCGATGCTGGCGGTGGCGGCATGAGCGCAGGCCACGTCCATGATGCACCGTTCCCGCGCGCGATGCTGGTCGGCGCGGGCGTCATCGTCGGCGGCGCGTTGCTGATGGCGACATCGGTTCGGCTGGGAATCTTGCCGATTTCAGCATCACCGGTCGCGATCCGCGCCGAGGCGAAGCTGCAACCGACCATGACGCGTGACCTGGCCTTTGCGGATCGTGCCGATGGGGCGGTCGTCATTACCGACACGCGAACCGGCGAGTTGGCCAAGCTTATTGCACGCGACAGCCAGAGCGGCTTCATCCGTGGTACGATGCGCGGCATGATGCGCGAGCGGCGGATGCACAAGTTCGCTGAAAATGTGGCCTTCCGCCTTGCCGCATGGCCCGACGGCAGTCTGTCGCTGACCGACACCGGAACTGGACGTACGATTGAGTTGGGCGCGTTCGGCGCGACCAACCGCGCCGCCTTCGCCGAGTTGCTGCCATGAGCCGCCAGTTCGAGACCGGCTGCACGATCGAGGTCGAACATAGCTTCGACCACCTTCATGCCCATGTCGAACTCGACGGCGACATCGCGATGCACCCAGGCGACCGCGTATGCGTGCATGGTAACGCGATCACGCTTCCTTACGGTCGTCGCGTGGTTGAACGTCGCACCGCGACGGTAACGCGCGCTGGACCGATCGAACGTGCTTGGGTAAAGTTGAAAAGTCGGTTCGTCTTGACCGAACTTTACGAGATCAGCTTTTCGAACGGGAGGACGCTATGAACGCGGTGACGCATGGCTTCGCGCCCGATACCAACACGATGGCTGCCGAAACGACGGTCCTGTCGCCACGCTTCTACACGACCGATTTCGATGCGATGGACCAGATCGACGTCTCGTCGGTGCGGCGCGAATGGGATGCGCTGATCGCCGAAATGGCAGCCGATCCCAACAAGCTGCATTTCAGGAAAGATGGCAGCTTCGATGGCGTGATTGCGGCGATGGAGCCTGGACTGCGCGCGGAGTTCACAGACTTTCTCGTCTCGTCGCTTACCGCCGAGTTCTCAGGGTGTATCCTGTATGCCGAGATCGCCAAGCGCACGAAGAACTCCGACGCCAAGGCGCTGTTCCGCCTGATGGCGCGTGACGAAAGCCGCCACGCGGGCTTCATCAACGACAGCCTGAAGGATGCCGGGATCGGCATCGACCTCGGCTTTTTGACGCGCACCAAGAAATACACGTTCTTTCGGCCCAAGTTCATTTTTTACGCGACCTACCTGTCGGAAAAGATCGGCTACGCGCGGTACATCACGATCTATCGCCACTTGGCGCGGCACCCCGAACGGCGCATCCACCCGATCTTCAACTGGTTCGAGAAATGGTGCAACGACGAGTTTCGGCACGGTGAGGCGTTCGCGTTGCTGATGCGCGCCGATCCGAAGCTGACGCAGGGGCTAAACAAGCTGTGGATCCGCTTCTTCCTAGTCGCGGTCTATGCCACGATGTACGTCCGCGACCATGCGCGTCCCAAGTTTCACGAAGCATTGGGCATCGACCCGACCGAATATGACTATCAAGTCTATCGCATCTGTTCCGATATCACGCGCCAGGTCTTCCCGGTCGTGCTCGATAGCGACTCACCGGTTTTCCGCCGCCAGATGGAGCGCATCCTCGCCGCCAATCGTGCGGTGGCGGCGGCGGGTCGCGGGCCGCTCGGGCTGGCGCGTAAGGCCGCCGCGTTCGTGGCGATCGGCTGGGGCATGGTGCGCCTCTACACGCTGCCGACGGTGACCAACGCTATTCCGGCGCAGGTCCGCCTCGTTCCTGCATGGTGATTACGCCGTGACGATGGGGGGACACATTCTACCGCTGCTGTTCGTGGCGTTGCTGTGGTTCGCCTCGACCGCGCTCGTCGTATGGCTCGACAATCGTGGTGCGCACAGCTTTGCGCACAGCTTGACCATCGCCGGGATGGCAGCGCTATTCGGTGTCGGCATCATCGCCGTCGCCGCGACGGTCGTAACCCCGCTCGGCATCTATGGATCGTTCG
>JAYTAR010000337.1:0-3456 GCA_043737455.1 Sphingomonadales bacterium
TCATCACCGTGCGCGGCACGGCGTTCGCGAAGGCCGAACGCGCGGGAGGCAGCGGTACGATCGAGGCGGTCGCGACCACCGGCGATGCGGGTCTGTCGACGTTTGTGGGGTCGGAGATCGCCAAGTCCGAGCGCCCCGAGCTGACGAGCGCGAAGATCATCGTGTCGGGCGGCCGTGCGCTGCAAAACGGCGAGAACTTCAAGTCGCTGATCGAGCCGCTCGCCGACAAGCTTCACGCCGGCGTCGGCGCGAGCCGCGCGGCGGTCGACGCGGGCTATGTCCCCAACGACTATCAGGTCGGCCAGACCGGCAAGATCGTCGCGCCCGAAGTCTATATCGCGGTCGGTATCTCGGGCGCGATCCAGCATCTGGCGGGCATGAAGGATTCAAAGATCATTGTCGCGATCAACAAGGACGACGACGCCCCGATCTTCCAGGTCGCCGACGTCGGGCTGGTCGGGGATTTGTTCAAGATCGTACCCGAGCTGACGAGCAAGCTATAGGGGCGTGGCTGCTGTGTCGTGGTTTGCGGACCATCCGCTTTTAGGCAGCAAAGAGCGAATGTAGCCCTTCGTTCATCATATGGCGCATTTCTGGAGATGACTTTAAGCGGTTATGTCGTTGAAACACACGGCTATCCGATGTCTCTCCGAACTCTGTTTGCCTCCGGCGGCATCGCCGCCTAGCCGCAAGTCATGAAACCAAAGCTTCTGACGACGCTGCAAAGTTATTCGACCAAGTTTTTTATGGCTGACGCGATTGCCGGCGTTACGGTGGCGATGGTGGCTCTGCCGCTAAGCATTGCGATTGCAATCGCCTCCGGAGCGCAGCCGGCAGCTGGTCTCGTAACTGCGGTGATCGGCGGCTTCGTCGTATCGGCCTTGGGCGGGAGCCGAGTTCAGATTGGCGGACCGACTGGTGCTTTCATCGTCGTCGTTTATGGAGTGATCCAGCAATTCGGATTTGACGGCCTGCTCCTCGCCACGCTGATGGCTGGAATCATATTGGTGATTGGCGGCTTCCTTAGGGCAGGTCGGTTGATCGCGCTGATACCGGAGCCGGTGATCGAGGGCTTCACCATCGGGATCGCGGTCATCATCGCAGTGAGCCAGTTGAAGGACTTGCTCGGTGAGACAGTCTCCCGGATGCCCGCTGAACTCGTCCACATTCTGCCCGCGCTGTGGGTCGCGCGAGAGTCCGTCAATCTTGCGGCCCTGACGATTGGCTTGAGCACGATCGGCCTGATCATGGCCCTGCGCCAAGTCGCCGCGCGGCTCCCCGGCTCAATCATCGCTATTGCAATTGCCTCTGCGGCGGTGGCACTTCTGGCGCTCCCCGTGGATACGCTGCACTCGCGCTTTGGCAACCTTCCCAACGGCCTTCCCATGATCTCATTGCCGCCCATCAGCGTGGCGAGGATCAGCCAGCTTCTTCCGTCCGCATTTGTGATCGCATTCCTGGCCGGGGTGGAGTCGTTGCTGTCGGCGACGGTCGCTGATCGGATGATCGGCAGTGCACATCGTTCGAACGCCGAACTACTTGCTCAGGGCGCAGCAAACATTACTTCGCCGCTGTTCGGCGGACTGCCTGTCACCGGTGCCATAGCACGAACCGCAACGAATGTTCGGGCTGGCGGACGCACTCCGGTCGCCGGTATCGTCCACGCTTGCACGATACTGCTGGTCATAGTGGCCGCAGCGCCGCTCGCAGGGTATCTCACAATGCCCGCGCTTGCTGGACTCCTGATCGTCACGGCGTGGGTGATGAGCGAACCGCACAGATGGCCCGAACGTCTGCGAGCGCGCGCCAGTGACCGCTTTCTGCTGTTCCTCACGTTCAGTCTCACAGTCCTGAGCAGTTTGACTGTGGCTATCGCTGTTGGCACTGCTGTTGGCTTGGCTCAAAGTCTCATCCGGCGAGATACTCCTCCCGCCGGTTGGTCGTCTCCCGACAGGTGAGCATGAAAATGTCCGGAAAATCTCGGGCTGAACGAATGTCGGCTTTCCGGCTGATCGTGCGCCGCGCTTAACGGCCTACAATGGGTCGAAAGCGGACGCCAAGCCACGCTGCTCCCTCAGACACTCCAGTCCTCGACGCGCACGATCCCGATCATCGCCAGCGCCTGGTCGGCGGTGACCAGCGTCGCATCGATTGCGAGGGCGTGCGCGGCGATCATCAGGTCGAGTGGGGCGATGGTGACGCCTTTTGCTTCGAGCGCAGCGCGTAGTGTGCCGTAATGGGGGGCAACGAGGTCGGTCCATGGCAGGATGTCGGTGTAGCGCAGGAACTCGTTGACGAGTTTCGCCAAAGCGGTCGCCTGCGGGCGCTTTGCCAGACCGTAAGACATTTCCCCTGCTGTCACCGACGAGATGGCAAGCGCCGAAAGTGGCACCGAAGCCGCGCGCGCGCAGACCGGTTCGCGTTGACGAAGGACTGCGCATGCCGCGTTGGTGTCGAGGAGATAGCGCACGATCAGGTCTGATCACGCTCGTCGAACGGATCGCGATCCTGCGGTCCAGTGCACCGCTCTTCCGGGCCAAGGAAAGCGTCGGGGACTTCGGCCTTCAAGGCGCGCGCAAACGCAAAAAATTGCGACAAGCTCTCGGGCTTGCGCGAGAGGACGACGTCGCCGGTCGCTTCGTCGCGACGGATATTCACCTCGCTGCCCTCGAAGCGATAGCTCTGCGGAAGACGCACGGCCTGGCTCTTGCCATTGCGAAACAGCTTGGCGGTATGGCCCATCACGACGACTCCTTAGCCTATATCATGATATATACCGCCGCCGGCCGAGCGATGAAAGACCAATGCTTGCGCCATCGGCAGACTGCGACCGTGAGGCCAGCGGCCTGCCGAATGCGCACCTGTCCGTCTGCTTCGCCGCCTCGTCGCCCCAAACTCGTTTTTTTCCGCGCTCAGAACCGCGCCGACACCCGCACCCCGTACAGTCGCGGTTCGGCGGCGATATAGCTGGGGATGCCGAACGCGCCGCCGGTGTTGCCCGCGTCGAGCAGGTAGCGCTTGTTGAACAGGTTGCGCGCGTAGCCGGTGACCTCGAATTGGCTGCCGTCGCGGCCGAAGCCGACGCCCGCGCGCACGTTCACCAGCGTCACCGGCCCCTGCAGCGTCGCCGGCGTGTTGGGCGTTTCGAAATACAGGCTGCTGCGGTGCGTTACGCTCGGCGTCGCGAACAGCCGCACGCCGCCCAAGTCGGTGTCGACGGTGAGCCCGCCCGACGCCTGCCACTTGGGCTGGAGGCGGAAGCGTGCACCGCGGAAGTTCGGTGCGATCTCGGGTTTGTTGTCGATCCCGGCGTCGATATAGGCGAAATTGCCGAACAGGTTGAGCCACGGCGCGGGTCGCAGGTTCAGCTCGGCCTCGACACCCTTGGTCTTGGCCGATCCCGCGCTTTGCGTCAGCGTCGACCCGTTCGGCTGGATGACGCTGACCTGGAAATTG
>JAYTAR010000338.1:0-3455 GCA_043737455.1 Sphingomonadales bacterium
GCTCCACCAGGGTGCGCCCCGCTCGCCGAGCGCGACCTTCGCCGCATCGACATCTGCGCGCGCGTCCTTCAGCGCCGTCGCATCGCCGCGCTGCAAACCCGCTCGCACTGCACGGCGCGCCGCCATCAACGCCGTCACCAGCGACGCACGATTGGCCGGATCGAGCGCGGGGTTCGACGTGCGCCACAGCCGCCCGCGCACGACGAAATACCGGCTATCGGGCGTGACGGGATAGCGCTTGCGTCAGCGATTGGTGTTGGCGCGAAGTGTCGTGATAGCTAACTCGATCCGTGGCGCGTTTGTGTGCAACGACACCATAATCAGCG
The DNA here is from genome assembly GCA_043737455.1 of Sphingomonadales bacterium. GTDB lineage: Bacteria > Pseudomonadota > Alphaproteobacteria > Sphingomonadales > Sphingomonadaceae > Sphingomonas_O. Next base: position 327 of record JAYTAR010000338.1, read on the forward strand.
TGCAAAGGATTTGCAGCATGCCCGCCCCGATTGCGCTCGATATTCCGCACAAGCTCGGCAAGGCGGGCGCACGCGACCGCCTCGACCGCGGCATCGGCAAGATCGGCTCGATCATTCCCGGCGGCGGTCAGGTCAGCCACAAATGGGACGGCGACACGATGCACTTCACCGTCGCCGCGCTCGGGCAGACCTTGCAATGCACCGCCACGGTGCACGACGACAAGGTTCACGCTATCGTCGACCTGCCGCCGATGCTCGCATTGTTCGCGGACAAGATTCGCATGGGCCTAGCCGGGGCGTTGCCCAAGTTGCTGACGTAGGCGTTGCCGTCCACGGACCGCTGACGGTTGATTGTCGCACGCGCCACCGCCTATCGTAATCACGACCGGAGGACTCATGACCCGAATCGATGCGGCGCGCGCGATCGTCGGGCACGTTGCCCTGCATCTGAACGCCGATCTCAGCGTGCAATTATGGAACGGCGAGATCATTCCGCTCGGAAGCAATGCCCGCTCGGACATCAGGCTCGTCATCGCATCGCCCGACGTAATCGGCCGCCTGGTCCGCTCGCCACGCCGGATGACGATCGTCGAGCTATATCTCAGCGGCGACCTTGATATCGTCGGTGGCAGTCTGGCCGAAGCGTTCACCCGTTATGATCATCTGAAATCGCTTCAGCTGCACAAGAAGCTCGACCGCAAACTGCTTGCGCGCAACGCCCTGCCCTTCCTGTTCACCAGGGCGGCATCAGAGGACACGATGTCGTTCGCCGGGCGCGTGCGCAACGTGTTCGGCCGGGGGCGTGACGACACCGCGATGGTGCAGCATCATTACGACGTCTCGAACAAATTCTACAGCCTGTTCCTCGATGCCGAGATGCAATATTCGGCCGCGTTCTTCGCGACACCCGACGTCTCGCTCGAGGACGCGCAGCGCGCCAAGATGGACCGCATCTGCACCAAGCTGCGGCTCGCGCAGGGGCAGCGGCTGTTCGATTTGGGCTGTGGCTGGGGGGGCCTCGCCTGCCACGCCGCGCAGCATTTCGGTGCGACGGTCCACGGCGTGACGCTGTCGAAGGAGCAGCTCGACCGGGCGCGCGAGCGCGTGCGCGAGCGTGGCCTGGGTCACCTCGTGACGCTCGAGCTGCGCGATTACCGCACGATCGACACGCCCGGCGCGTATGACGCGATCGCGCAGATCGGGATGTTCGAACATGTCGGGCTGAAAAACCACGACGGTCATTTCGAACAGATGCGCCACTTGCTGCGCGACCGCGGGCTATACGTTCACCAGTCGCTCTCGCGCCGTGCGCCGCACGATCTCGCCAAGTTCGGCCAGCCCACTTTCTACATGGACTTCATCAACCGCTATATCTTTCCCGGCGGCGAGCTCGACCATTTCGGTATGACCGCCACCAATCTCGAACGCCACGGCTTCGAAGTGCTCGATGTCGAAGCGATGCGCGAACATTATTACCGCGCGCTGAAAGCCTGGGCCGAACGGCTCGACGCCAATCAGGAAGCTGCGATCGCCGAGGCCGGCCGCACGCGGACGCGGCTGTGGCTGCTCTATCTGACGATGTGCTCGATCGGCTTTCAGCGCGGCGCGCTCAGCGACAATCAGATTCTGGCGCAAAAGCGGGTGACGGGTTTATCCGGCATCATACCGCTTCGCTAAATTCATTTCTATGGCTCTGATGGTCGGAATGAACGAGCTCGGATCATGCGCCTTGGGCGGCCCCAGGTCGTCGAGATTGTCCCAGTCGAGCGGTCCCACGATCGTCTCCCATGCCGCGCGCAACACGACATCGGATCCAACCGCGATCAGGAACGACGTGCGGATCTTAATAAGCGTCGCGAGTATCCTTTCCAATCTTTGGTTGCGTTCGTCGCGGCGCTGCTCCCATGTCAGCTCGGCGGGCTGGTGCGCGGCGCCCTTCGCTTTGGCATCGCGGTCCACGATCCACATTTGCGCGCGCGTGTTGAAGACGCGGCGTTCGGCGACGAGCTTGCCGTCCTTGTAGACGCGTTGGGGCACGCCGTTGACCGCATGGTCGTACATCACGTCGAGCACGATGCCCCGCCCACGCGCCGGCGCGACATCCCAGGCCGCCGCGAACGACTCGCCGCCGGGCGCATCGCGCAGCAGATAGACCGAGTTTTTCGTCGCCCCGATCGCTCGCAGCGAGTCTCGCACGCTGCCGGTGATCGCGAGCGCGCGAATGAACGCTCGCTGGCGCACGGCCGTCATTCCATTCGTGCGCCGACGCCGCACGACCGGTGTGAACGCGAGCTCGGGCGGCAACGGCGTGTCGTCGTGCAGCGCCTCAGGACTGAGCGACTCATCGTCCGTATCGATGTCGGCGTCGCAAACGGGAGGCAGCCCGGCACTCGGCGGGCTGAGGCGGCGGTTGAGCGATGGTGTCGTCATGCGCGGACCAAACCACGCGTCGCACTGTGTAGGACAGCAAAATCCGCGCCGCTCAAAAACAACGAAATTATCGACCGCGCAACGCGCTCAGTCTTTCTTCGCCTTGGCGCCTTTCTTGCCCAATTCGCTCTGCGCTGCGGAAGATTTGCGCGGGTTCTTCTCGCCTTCCTTCGCCGCCTTGGCATTGGCCTTCTGCGCGGCATCGCTGCCCTTACCCTTCTTGTCCGCCATCGTCGCGCCTCCTGCTTGTCATGCGCATAATGCGAGGAGGTGATGCCGGGTTCCGGAGTTGAGCGATGGTGGCGGGACTGGGTGGCTCCAACGCTGAATGTGTTATAACCTTGTGCTCACGCTTCCTTCATTCTAACGCCCGCAAATGCAAAGCGCTCTTCGTAAGATCGGAAATTCGACGGGCCTCGTCCTGCCCCGCCCCATCCTCGGCGCGATGGGTGTGACCGGGGGGACGATGCTCGACCTGAAGGTCGAGGATGGGCGGCTGATCGCGACGCCGGTTGTGAGACCGGTCCGTCAGGGTTGGGCCGAGGACGCCGAGCGTGTCGCCGCGTGCTCAACCGAGGCCGAAAGCGATTGGTTGAGTTTCGGCAATGACGGCGATGACACTTTGAAGTGGTGAAGCGCGGCGAAGTCTGGCTCTGCGCGCTCGACCCGACGGTTGGACAGGAAATACAAAAGACCAGG
>JAYTAR010000339.1:0-3433 GCA_043737455.1 Sphingomonadales bacterium
AGCCGGTCCATCAGGAACGCCGCGCGCACCATATAGCCGGTCGCCTCGAGCACGAGGATGAACGCGAACAGGATGACGATCTGCGGCAAGAAGACGACAACCGCGCCGACGCCCGCAAGGATGCCGTCGGTGACCAGCGAGCGCCACAAAGTGTCGGGCAGCGCACCCTTCACCGCATCCTGGAGCGCGCCGATACCGCCATCGATCAGATCGGCGGGATAAGCCGCCAGGCTGAACACCGCCTGGAACATGACGAACAGCAAACTCGCGAGGATCAGCGGCCCTATGACCGGGTGAAGCACGACGCGGTCGATCACTTCGGTCGCGCGCCGCGCCACGCCGACTTCGACGGTCACGCTGCGCGCAATGCGACGCGCATGACGTTGGCGGTCGGCAAGACTGTCCTCGACAAGGCGCAGGTGCGGGCGAACCGCGCCGACACCCAGAACCTCGCCAAGCGCGATTTTCAGGTCGTCGAGCCCGCGACGCCGCACAGCGACGGTCGGCACGACGGGCACGCCGAGCGTTTGCGCGAGCGCCGCGACGTCGATCGTCAGCCCGTCGCGTGTCGCCAGGTCGATCATGTTGAGCGCGACGACGACCGGTCGACCCAAAGCGATCAATTCGATCGCGAAGCGCAAATGATTGTCGAGGTTCGACGCATCGACGACTACGATCAGCGCGGTCGGCACGCGCTCGCCTGGCTGCATGCCCATCAACGTGTCGCGCGTCACGCGCTCGTCGGGTGAGGAGGGGGTGAGGCTGTAAGTCCCCGGCAGGTCGACCAGTTCGACCAAGTCACCGCCTGGCATGGCGAGACGCCCGGCGTGTCGCTCGACCGTGACGCCGGGGTAATTGCCAACCTTTTGCCGCGCGCCGGTCAGCGCGTTGAACAGCGCCGACTTGCCCGAATTGGGATTGCCGACGAGCGCGATCATCGGCACCGCGCGCACATCGGCGGCGACGATCGGAGTGACGAGGTTCATGCGAGCGGCGCCACCAATATCCGTGCCGCATGGGCGCGGCGGATCGCGACGGTCATCCGTCCGATGCGAACTGCGATCGGATCGCGCGCGGTCCAGCCGCCACCGTGGAGCGGCTCGACCGCGACACCCTCGTCGAAGCCAAGCTCGCGCAGCCGCCGTGCATCACGATCGCTGAGCGCGGCCCAATCGATCGCATCGATCGTCGCTTCGGTGCGGAACGGCAGGTCCTCGAGCGTCATTGCGATCGATTATCATTAGCTGCTGCAATTGGCTAGTTAAGCTGAAGCAGGCGTCAACCTTCGGGTAAGCAATTTTGTCCATGCAAGCCGACCTATGACGATCGCCGAACTCGCTGACCCGATCACGCTCATGGTGTTCGTCCTGGTCTTTGTGGTTGCGGCATCGGTGTTCAGGGGCAAAGCCGAGCGTCGAGGCGGACGCCGTCCATACCGACCACGCCCTTTTCGCTCGAATTTGGTGCCGAACGGCGCGAGCATCACAAGCGAACCGACGCTGGCGGTTGCGCAGTTGGAAGCCGTTATGGCGGCCAGTTTCACGACCAAGCGCGTCTTGTCGCGCACCGAAGCCGAGGTGATGGTCGCCGCCGAACGCGCGATTGCCGAGGCGGGGGTGCGCTGGCGCGTTTTGGCGCAAGTTGCGCTCGGCGAAGTCCTCGCTTCACCCGACGAGGCCGCGTTCCGCGCCATCAATGCCAAGCGCGTCGATTTGCTCGTCATCTCCGAGCGCAGCGAGCCGCTCGCCGCAATCGAGTATCAGGGCGAAGGTCATTATCAGGGGACGGCACCCGCGCGCGACGCCATCAAGAAAGAGGCGCTGCGCAAGGCGGGGGTGCGCTACATCGAAATGACGCCCGAACATGGGCCCGACGATCTGCGTCGCGAACTCGCGCGAATGGCGTTTGCGTTGCAGGCTGGCCGTTCGGCACGGCAAACGATTAGCAGGTAAGGGAGAGCATCGCCGCTACGTCGGTGAATTTCTCGCGCGGGGCGGTGGTACGCGCGCGCGCGATTTCGGCGGCGTCGATGCGCTGCCAATGCGCGAAGTCGGTCGCATGGATGTTGCCTGCCGCGAGAAGCGCGTCGAGCGCGACACCGCCGGGCTTGCCCGTCGCCTCGGGCTGGTCGGCGGCGATCGCCGCGATGACCGCTTGCCCGTCGGGCCGATTGGTGCCGATGGTCCCGCTCGGCCCCCGCTTGGCCCAACCGACACAATAAAGGCCGGGCGAAATGCGGCCATTCTCGTTCGCGAACCGCCCGCCCGCTTCATCATAAGGCACGCCCGCGATCTGCGGCGTGCGATAGCCGATGCACGCGACGATCAGGTCGGCGGGCAGGCGATATGTCTCGCCCGTCGCCACGGCACGCCCATCGGCACCGAGCTGCGTGCGTTCGACGACGATCGCGCGCGCATGCCCGTCGCCCTCGATCGCGCACGGCGCGGCGAAAAAGTCGAAGGTGACCGACTTGACCCCGTCACGGGGCGGCGCGGCGGCAAAGCTGCGCAGGTGACCGACCGATTTACGCAAGCCCGGCTCGAGCGCGGCATCACCCTCGGCGGGCGGCAGGTCAGCTGTGTCGACGTGCGGTTGCGCCGACGACAGATGCCCGAGTTCGCCGAGTTCCTTGGCGGTCATCGCGATCTGGTAAGGCCCGCGTCGCCCCAGGATCGTGATGCGGGCGAGGCCCGACGCGCACACCGCATCGAGCGCATGCCCCGCGATGTCCGACCCGTCGAATTCGTCGCGCGCCTTGGCCAGGATGCGCGCGACGTCGAGCGCAACATTCCCGTTGCCAACGATGACCGCGTGCCGCCCACCGAGCGGCGGCACAAGTCCGGCAAAATCGGGATGCGCGTTGTACCAGCCGACGAAGGCCGACGACCCGATCACGCCAGGCAGATCATCACCGGGAATGCCGAGCGCGCGATCGTCGGGTGCCCCCGTCGCGAGCACGACGGCATCATAAGTGTCGGTCAGCGTCGCCACGCTCACGTCGCGCCCCACGACGACATGCCCGATGAACCGCACCCGTGGGTCGGTCGCGACTGCCTCATATCGCTTGGCGACCGCCTTGATCGATTGATGATCGGGAGCCACGCCCGATCGGATCAGGCCATAAGGTACGGGCAATCGATCGATAATATCGACGCGGACCGCTTCGTTCCACGTCTTCAGCGCCGCTTCGGCAGTGTAGAACCCCGCCGGCCCCGAACCGACGATCGCGATATGCCGCATGTGATGCTCCTGATGGCACCCGCCGCCCTAGCGCGCAGGTGCCGGGTCGCATAGCCAGCGTGATGAAGCAGGACTGGTGCGGTCGAGAAGACTCGAACTTCCACGGCCTTTCGGCCACAACGACCTCAACGTTGCGCGTCTACCAGTTCCGCCACGACCGCATCGTGAAAGCGGCGGGAAAATCTCCCCACCG
>JAYTAR010000340.1:0-3391 GCA_043737455.1 Sphingomonadales bacterium
GGTGTCGAAGCTCGGCCAGTTCCTCGACCCGATCGCCGACAAGATCATGATCGCGGCTGTCATCCTTATGCTCGTGGGCACGAGGCACGAGGCGGCGTCTATCACCGGCGTTCACTTGATTCCCGCACTCGTCATCTTGCTGCGCGAGATCGCGGTGTCGGGATTGCGCGAATTCCTGGCGGGGCTGCGCGTCTCGCTGCCCGTATCAAAACTCGCCAAGTGGAAAACGACGCTCCAGCTCGTGTCGCTGGGGGCACTCATTCTGGCGGGTGCGCTTCCCGGCTTAGTGTGGATCAAGGACGCGGGCCTGATTTCGCTCTGGGCGGCGGCGGCGCTGACGCTCGTGACCGGATGGGACTATCTGCGCGTGGGCGTGGCGCACATGGATTGATGGTCACGCTGCTGTATTTCGCGTGGGTGCGCGAGGCGGTCGGCATGGCGCAGGAGAACGTCGCGCTGCCATCCGGGGTCGCAACCGTCGGCGATCTCGTCGACTGGCTCGCCCAGCGGCATCAGGTGCTCGCCGATCGGTCACGGCTGCGCGTCGCCGTCGACCAGGTCATGGCCGATCGGTCGACCGAAATTGCCGGCGCGCGCGAGGTTGCATTCTTTCCCCCAGTGACCGGCGGATGATCCGCGTTACCGTCACGCTCGAACCGTTCGACGCGGGCACGGCGATCACGTCGCTGAGCGGCGCAGACGTTGGAGCAGTCGCAAGCTTCATCGGCATTGTGCGCGATGATGGCGGCCTCGTCGCGCTTACGCTCGAGCACTACCCGGCGATGACGCATGCGGCGCTGCAAGCACTGGCCGAAGTAGCCGCCTCGCGTTGGTCGTTGGCGGGAGTCGTCGTCCACCACCGTATCGGACGGCTGGTTCCGGGCGATCCGATCGTCCTCGTTGCCACTGCCGCCGCGCATCGCCATCCCGCGCTCGAGGCGTGCGCGTTCCTAATCGACCGGCTGAAGATCGACGCGCCGTTCTGGAAGCACGAGTCCTACCGCGATGGGCGCAATCATTGGGTCGAACCGCGCGCGAGCGATGCCTCAACGGCTGACCGTTGGCGCTGACGCTTACGATGCGAGGCCCAGCAACGGGTCGAAGCCGAGCGCCTTGGTAAGGCTGAACAAGCTCGTCAACGTCAGCACGATCCCGACGAGCCGCATCAGCAAGGGTGCCGAAACGCGTTTGGCGAGAAGGGCTCCAAGCGGCGCGGCGGCCAAGCCACCGATAAGCAGACCCACGGTCGCGGTCGTGAACGCCTGCCACCCCAGGCCGATGATGAAGGTGATCGAGATCGTCAGCGTGAGAAAGAACTCGGCAGTGTTAACCGTGCCGATCGTCATGCGCGGCGTCGCGCCCTGAACCAGCAGGTTCGACGTTACCACCGGTCCCCAGCCACCCCCGCCGACGGCATCGAGAAACCCGCCAACGAGCCCCAGTGGAGCAATGACGCGCGGGCTTTTGGGCTTGGGTGGCGCGCGAAACGATTTCCACAGGAGGTACAGCCCGATGAGGCTGAGATAGCTCATGACGAAAGGACGCGTAACGTCGCCCGCGACATTGATCAGCACATAAGCTCCAAGCACACCGCCAACCACTCCGGGCACGACAAGGCGTGCGAACAACGGCCAGTCGACATTGTTATGCAAGGCATGGCTCAGCCCGCTCGCCGCCGTCGTGAAGACTTCCACGAGATGCACCCCGGCCGATGCCCTAGCCGGCGGCACGCCCATGACGCTGACCATCAGCGTCGACGAGATGACGCCGAACGCCATTCCGAGCGCGCCATCGATAATTTGCGCCGCAAAGCCGATTGTGATGAACGGCAACAGCGCGTCGAGTGTGAAAAGGTCGCCCACAGCGCGTGTTGTTCCGCACGGCGCGCGGTCGCGCAAGCCAAGTTCGGTTGCGCCTGGATAAGGCGTGTCTAATTGCGCCGCTTCTCAATCAGTCGTAGATCGCAACCTTCACTCCGACAAGAGACGGGATCATGTCCGGGTTCACCGATTATCTCGATTCGATCAAGGCGCGCGACCCTGCGGCACGCTCGCGGTGGGAAGTGCTGCTTTATCCGGGTGTCTGGGCGATGGCGTTGCACCGTCTCGCGCACTGGCTTTTCATTGGCGAGCTGTTTCTGCTGGCCCGCTTCGTGAACCACGTCGCACGGTTTCTGACTGCGGTCGACATCCATCCGGGTGCAACGATCGGTCGTAACTTCTTCATCGATCATGGCTTTACCGTCATCGGCGAGACGGCGGTTATCGGTGACGATGTCACCATATACCAGTGCGTTACCTTGGGCGGCACCAATCCGGCGAACGGCATCGCTGGCAAGCGGCATCCGACCCTGTGCGACGGTGTTATCGTGGGTTCGGGCGCGCAGGTGCTGGGGCCGATCGTCGTCGGCGCGCGTGCACGCATCGGTGCCAATTCGGTGGTGACCAAGGATGTGGCCGATGGGGCGACGATGGTCGGTATTCCTGCGCGATCGACGTTGGTCGAGGCGAAGGCGGGCTTCGTGCCATATGGCACACCATGCAGCGATCGGTTCGATCCCGCGACGCAGCAGCTCGAAATTCTAAAATGTGAGGTCGAAGCTTTGCGGACGAAGCTGGCGGCGGTCATCGAAGAGCGTGATCAGGGACGGAAATCGGCGTGAAAGGCGTGCCGCGATGTTCGCTGAATTCAGATGGACGGGTCGACGCCGAGAAGAATTCAGGGCGGTGACAGGCAAGCTATGACTGTCCTCGCCTTTCCCAATCGCGGCACGGCCCAGGTTGGCTATGATCGTGCTGAACTCACCCGCATTCTCGATCTCTATGGGAGGATGGTCGCCGCAGGGCATTGGCGCGATTATGCGATCGATCTGGGCCGCGATGCGGCGGTGTTCAGCGCGTATCGCCGCGCCACCGAGCGTCCCGAATTTCGCATCGAGAAGCGGCCCGCATTGCGGAATCGGCAAGGACAATGGGCATTGATCGGCGAGGCGGGGTTGACGCTGAAACGCGGCCACGAGCTTTCCGCCGTACTAGCGCCCGTCGAGCGACGATTGATGAAAATCGTCGATAGTTAAGGGGTTGCAACGTTACACTGCCGCGAATTCTCCACTACCTTCGTCGAGCACGAGCAGCTCGCCGCGCTCCAGCCCGAACAGCGAGCCGTGCAACTTGAGCGTTCCGGCCGCCTCACGCGCGGCAATGTATGGAAAAGTGCGCAGGTTCGCCAAGCTGACCTTAATCGCTTCACGCTCGAGCGCGTTTTGAGGATCGGCAGGGCGTTCGAGCAGAACGCGGCTGCGTGCTGCCCCGATGATTGTCATCCACGCGTCGACGAAGCCACCGCCGTCGATCTGCGCGCCCGACAGCGCCGCCTTGATCCCTCCGCAGTG
>JAYTAR010000341.1:0-3387 GCA_043737455.1 Sphingomonadales bacterium
GCCGGTGGCAGAACGACACCGCGCTCGGCCTGCGCACGCCAGACAAAAAGGCTCGCCGTCATCAGCAGCATCGCCGAGCCGACCCCTGCCAGAAATCGCCACATGTTCCATCTCCCCCGATTCGCGTGCATCTTACGTGGCTGATCACAGCGAGGCACGGAACAACCGAAAGCGCGTGCGGGGCAAGCGCGCCCCGGCATTGGCATCGTCACGCGCCAATCGTGCCAGGATGCGCAACGCGCGCGGCAGCGGGCTGCAGCCCGGTGGTATCGAGCGTGCGAGTGCAAAGGCGCGATCGGCAGTGGTGCGGTCGCTGCATCGCCCGGCAAAGTCGGCAAGCGCCCAACCCGCCCCCGGGCCAGGCTCGACTTCATGCCCCAGCAACCGCCCCGTCATTGCGAACAACCCGTCGCCGCGCGCGTTCGCATAGCTGGTCAGCGCGGCCGCATCGAGCGGTAGCGGGTCGAGCAAATGTTCCCAGCCTTCAACAAAAGTTGCGAGCTCACGCCGGGTAATCGACTGTGCCAATGTAGGTTCGGTGAGCGCATCGAGCACCGGCGTGCCGCCGCTTCCAGCAATCAGCGCGTCATACCACCAGGTCAGTCGCATCTGCCCGACCATCGGCTGTGTCGTCGTGGCGACGATCGCCCCGAGCTGTTCGTCGAGCGCCCACAATGCCGACACCGCCGGCCGTCGCGCCGCCTCGACGTGCACGAGTGCAAACGCCCGATCGGGACTTTGAAGCTCGGTCAACGAAATGATGGATAAAGCCGCATTAACCCAGTCCGTTCGGCGCGCATTGACCGTAGCTGCCGCATTGCCCGCGTTCAACACGGGGCGCGAAGGACGTGATTCATGGTCGAAACAGCGGGAAAGCGCGCCGGGCTGCTCGTTGCATTGCGGCGCGACAAGCGCGGCAATACGCTCGCCATGGCCGCCATCTCGCTGATTCCGTTGTCGGCGATGATTGGATCGGGTGTCGACATCAGCCGGTCGTATCTCGTCAAGGCGCGGCTGCAGGCGGCTTGCGACTCGGGCGCACTCGCCACGCGCAAGGTCATGGACGGATCTGGAACGCTTACGACGGCGTCCACGACGGCAGGAACTAACTTCTTCAACAACAATTTCCCTGCCGGCACTTATGGCGCAACCAACGTCACGTTCGCGACCGTGCTCGACGTTGAAAAACAGGTGCGGGGGAACGCTTCGGCGCGCGTGCCGATGACGTTGATGAAGATGTTCAATTACAACGAAGTCGACTTGACGGTCACCTGCATGGCGCGGCTCGACATCACCAACACCGATGTGATGTTCGTGCTCGACGTTACGGGATCGATGGCCTGTCTGCCCAGCGGCGGACCCTGCGACAGCGGTCCGTCATCAAAGATTGCGGGGCTGCGTTCAGCGGTTGTCGACTTCTACACGACCCTGTCAAGCTCTGCACCGGCGACTACACAGATCCGATACGGCTTTGTCCCCTATTCGCAGGGCGTCGACATGGGAGAGGTTCTCGCCAGCGATCAGCTGCTGAGCAACTGGACCTATCAATCGCGCGTCGCCGTGATCGACACACCCACCTATGTCGGCAGCTTTGGCACAATGACGTCGACGTTCGAGACCTATCCCACCAGCATCAGCAGTTCAGAATGCAACGGCTATGGCAACAACAAGGATTGGCCGTCGTCGAACAATGGCGCCACGTGGTGGTCAGGCAGCGCACCCGCAGGCACGACACGGACGTTCTACAGCCGCGAGGATTGGGTTAAAACCGGTCGCCGCACGGAGTCGGATGGATCGAAGACCGACATAGGCACCTGCCGCCGGGAAAAGGAAGTCACGCCGGTCACCTATTCCACTCGCTACCGCTTTACGCGCTGGAATTACGAGCCAGTCGCGTATGACGTAAGCGGTTTTAAAACCGGAAGCGTTGTATCGATTGCGACCAGCGCCCCCGGAACCGGAACTGGCGACAACTTCCTTGTTGGCACTGCTGGCGACTACAAGCTTGATGCGTTGCCGTCGATGACGGGCACACGCGGCACATCGTGGAACTCCGCGATCGGCGCCTATTTGGGATCGACCGCACAAAACTTTAATGGCTCGACGCAAGCGACCCAGTTCGACGGCTGCGTCGAGGAACGCGACACCGTTGCCAATGCCGCCTTCACTTATGGCAGCATTCCCGTTAACGCGTACGACCTCGATATCGACACCCCTGCGACGAATACCGCGACGACATGGCGGCCTGGCTGGCCCAGCGTATCCTATCGGACCGATGGTAATCGTCCCGGCTACGCGTGTCCGCGTCCTGCAAAGCGTTTGGCCACGATGACGCAAACCGAGGTCCAGACATTTGTCGACGGACTGATCGCGACGGGCTCCACCTGGCACGACGTCGGCATGGCTTGGGGTGCTCGCCTGATCTCGCCGACCGGGCTGTACGCCGCCAACAATGCGACCGCTCCGAACGGACAACCGATTAGCCGCAACATCATTTTCATGACCGATGGTGACATGAACGCCGACGAAAACGTCTACGGCACTTGGGGCTACGAGGTTCGCGACATGCGAACCAGTGCTGGTGATTTCAGCTCGATGGATACGCGTCACAATTCGCGCTTCGTTGCGCTGTGTAACGCCGCGCGGAGCAAGAACATTCGTGTTTGGGTAATCGGCTTCGGCACCGCGCTCAACACACAACTCACGCAATGCGCCGACAGTGGACAAGCGTTTCAGGCATCGGATACTGCAACACTGCGCGCGCAGTTCACCGAAATTGCGACCAAAATTGCCAAGCTCCGGCTGTCCCAATGATGCATCGACTTACTCGCCTTCGCAAGGATCAGCGTGGCGCGGCGCTTATGGAATTCGCGCTGATCGCGCCGATTTTTGCGCTTCTCATCATGGGGATGCTCGACATCGGCCACTCGATGTACGTGAAGGGCGTGCTCGAGGGTGTGGTGCAAAAGGCAGGCCGCGACTCGATGCTGCAGACCGGTCCGACAAATGCCGTCGCCATCGACGCGTCAGTTAGAACAGCGGTCACCAAAGTCGCCAATACGGCGACGGTCACCACGACACGGACTGCTTACGCCGACTTTGCCAATGTGGGTGCTCCCGAACCGTTCGTTGATGGCAACGCGAATGCGGTGCGCAACAACGGCGAATGTTATCAGGACGTCAACCGCAACGGAGTGTGGGACGTCGTGGCAGGTGGTAGCGGTCAGGGTGCGGCAAGCGATGCCGTCGTCTATACCGTGACTATGACCTATCCGCACTTCTTCCCGCTACCCAGTCTTCTCAACATGTTTCCCGGCGCGCAGACTTCGCCGATGTCGACGATGATGAGTCTCAGCGCGTCGACGCTGCTGCGCAATCAGCCTTACG
>JAYTAR010000342.1:0-3385 GCA_043737455.1 Sphingomonadales bacterium
GACGTTGCGCTGCTCGACCTCGCCCGTGAAAACGGTACCGATATCGGGCGGTTGCGCCGCGACGCGCCCGAGGTGGCACGACTGCCCTACGAGCCCGCGCGCAAGTTCGCGGTTGCGGTGACGCGGGCTAGCGACGCGACGACGCTCCACGCCAAGGGGGCGGTTGAGACCATCCTGCCGATGTGCGACGGCGTCGACCGTGGCCTTCGCGCCGCTGCCGACGGCCTGGCCGCGGCCGGATTTCGCGTGCTCGCCGTCGCCAGCGGACGCATCGACGGCGCGCTGCCCGATCTCGCGACGCCTTCGGGATTGACGCTGCACGGCTTCGTCGGCCTGTCCGACCCGGTCCGCCCTGAAGTACCCGCCGCGATCGCCGCCTGCCGCCGCGCCGGCATCGGGGTCCGCATGGTGACGGGTGACCACCCCGCCACGGCGCTGGCGATAGCACAGACGCTCGGCATCGCCAGTAACGACGGCGAGGTCGCGACTGGGGCCGAGATCGCCGGCCTCATCGGTCCTGCGCTCGATGCCCGGCTGGCGACGGCGCGGGTGCTTGCCCGGTTCGAGCCCGTGCAAAAGCTCGCGCTGGTCCACGCGCTGCAGGCCGGCGGCGCGCTGGTCGCGGTGACCGGTGACGGCGTCAACGACGCCCCAGCGCTCAAAGCCGCGCATGTCGGGGTCGCGATGGGGCGCAGCGGCACCGATGTCGCGCGCGGTGTCGCCGACCTCGTCCTTGCCGACGATAACTTCGCGTCGATTGTCGCGGGCATCGAGGAAGGCCGCGCCACCTATGGCAACATTCGGCGCATCGTCATCGTGCTGGTCGGCACCGGGCTGAGCGAGGTCGCGCTGTTCGCCGCCGCGCTGGCGCTCGGCCTGCCGATGCCGCTGACCGCGGTGCAGCTGCTGTGGCTCAATGTCGTCACCAACGGCATGCAGGACGTGACGATCGGGCTCGAACCCGCCAGCGACGACGCGCTCGACCGGCCGCCGCGCGCCCCCGACGAGGCGCTGATCAATCGCACCGCGCTGCGCCTGATGCTGCCGCCGGCGCTCTACATGGCGGTGGTCGGGATCGGGCTGTTCGCGTGGCGGCTCGACAACGGCGACAGTGTCGAGGCGGCGCGCAACCTGGTGCTGTTCACCACGGTGCTGTTCCAGAACGCCTTCGTGTTGTGCATGCGGTCCGAACATCGTGCCGTGGTCCGCATACCGCTGCTCGGCAATCCGTGGCTGCTGGCAGGCGTCGGCGGTGCGCTGGTGCTGCAGCTTATCGTCCAGCAGCTTCCCTTAGCGGGCAGCGTCCTCGGCACGGCGCCGCTGAGCGCGATGGGTTATGCGGTCGCGCTGCTTGCGGCACTCGGCCTCGCGGCGGTTACCGAAACGACCAAGTTCGCCGTCGGCAGGGCGTCAGCTACGCATTGATACCGATATGTCAGCGGCGGGTGTACGCCGATGATTGACCAAGAACTAATATGGAGCCGGAAGCCACCATGAGCGATCTCCATTTAGAGCAGGCCGTTGGCATCATCGACATCGCGCAGCGTGGCTCGGGCCAAAGCCCTGTCGTAAAGAGCTTTTTCGATGAGCCGACGAACACCGTGAGCTATGTCATTCACGATCCGAAGACGCGCGAGGCAGCGGTCGTGGATAGCGTCCTCGACTATGATCCTGCAGCTGGGCGGACATCCTTTACCTCCGCCGATGCGCTCATCGCATACGCGACTGCCGAGAAGCTGACGGTCACTTGGCTGTTGGAAACGCATGCTCATGCCGATCACCTTTCGGCCGCTCCTTATCTCAAGGAAAAACTTGGCGGCACGGTCGCGATCGGTCGCGAAATCATTCATGTCCAAGATGTCTTCGGGAAGATCTTCAACGAAGGTCCGGAATTTCGTCGCAATGGGTCAGATTTCGATCGTCTGTTCGAGGATGGCGAGCATTTCAAGATCGGCGCCATCGAGGCGATGGTCTTGCACGTTCCCGGGCACACGCCAGCCGATCTGGCTTATGTGATCGGCAATGCCGTCTTCACCGGCGACACGCTGTTCATGCCAGACTATGGTACGGCGCGGGCCGATTTTCCGGGCGGCGATGCCCGCCAACTGTTCCGCTCGATCCGGCGCCTGTTGGCTTTGCCGGAAAATTCCCGGTTGTTCCACTGCCACGACTACAAAGCTGCGGGCCGCAACAGCTTCGCCTGGGAAACCACGGTCGGTGCGCAGCGTGTTGGCAACGTGCATGTCCATGACGGCGTAAGCGAAGACGAATTCGTGGCGATGCGGGATGCCCGTGACGCCACCCTGCCAGTGCCCAAGCTCATCCTGCCTGCGATTCAGGTGAACATTCGCGGTGGGCATTTGCCGGAACCGGAAGCGAACGGAACTCGATACCTCAAGATCCCATTGGACGTGCTGTGATGAGCAACCTTCTTGCCGGGGCCATGCCGGTGCAGGGGCTCATCGGCGGGCTGATGATCGGAACCGCCTCTGCGATCATGCTGCTGGGCCTCGGCCGCATCGCAGGCGTCAGTGGCCTTGCAGCTCGCGCGACCGGGATCGCGCGCGACGGTGCGCCGCGCCCGCTTGCGATCGCCTTCGTGATTGGCCTGCCGCTCGGCGCGGCTTTGGTCGCGCTGGGGCTTGGGCCCGTCGAGGCGCGCTTTGAGCAGAATATTCTTACCCTGATCATCGGCGGTCTGCTGGTCGGTTTCGGAACGCGGCTGGGTAGCGGCTGCACCAGCGGACACGGTGTGTGCGGCATGTCGCGCCTGTCGCCGCGCTCGCTGATCGCAACAGCCAGCTTCATGACGGCAGGATTCGCAACTGTCGCGGCCATGAATGGCCTGGGGTTCGGACAATGACGCGGACGCTTGCGTCGGCGCTCTTCGCGGGTGCTCTCTTCGGTGCCGGGCTCGCGGTTTCCGGTATGGCCGATCCGCAGCGCGTGCGGGGCTTTCTCGATATCTTCGGTGCCTGGGATCCGACGCTCGCGTTCGTAATGGGCGGAGCACTGATCCCGATGGCCGTCGCCTGGCGCTTTCAGAGCCGTATGGCGAAGCCGGCTTGGGCTCCGCAGTTTTCATTGCCCACTCGCCGCGATCTCGATCCGCGCCTGATTGGCGGTGCGGCTCTGTTCGGGATCGGCTGGGGCATAGCGGGTCTCTGCCCCGGTCCCGCCATCGCCGATCTCGCCATCGCACCGATGCCGGCCGCCATATTCGTTGCGGCGATGCTGGGCGGAATGATGCTGCATCGCCTGTTACCCGACGGCTCAGCGAAGCAGTCCAACCCGCAAATACTTAATGTCTGATCCTGCCTTGTCTCTCGGTCTGCCTCGCGCATCGCTGGCCTGCGCACGACGATAGTCTCACCCTCCCGATTTC
>JAYTAR010000343.1:0-3381 GCA_043737455.1 Sphingomonadales bacterium
ATTCCGGTGACCGTCGAAGAGTTTGCAATGGCGCAGCGTCATTACCCGATCATTTTTTCGGTCGGCGACAATCCGGTGCCGCTCGCGCTGATGGGGCTGAACGAGGGCATCAACACGTTCATCGATGCCGAGGGCAAGACCGCCGACAATTCGCTCTACATCCCCGCTTATGTCCGGCGGTACCCGTTCATGCTCGCCAAGTTGCGGCCCGACAGCGACGATTTGTCGCTGTGCTTCGACCCGACCAGTGACGTCATCGGCGCGTTCGATGCGGGCGACCCGCTGTTCGAGGACGGCAAGCCCAGCGCGGTCGTGCAGCGCATCCTCGAATTTTGCGAACAGTTCGAACAATCGGGTACCAAGACCGGCCAGTTCATGACCGAGCTGGCCGAGCACAAGCTGCTGATGGACGGCGAGGTATCGATCCAGACCGAGAATGAGGCCACGCCATACGTTTATCGCGGCTTCCAGATGATCGATGAGGCCAAGTTGCGCGACCTGCGCGGCGATGTCCTGCGCAAGATGATGCAATCGGGAATGCTGCCGTTGATCCATGCGCATCTGCTGTCGCTGCAGAACATGCGCGACGTGTTCGGTCGGCAGTTGGCGCAAGGCTTCGTGCCGCCACGGGCCGACGAGGGTGGCGCAGCCGCGTGATGCACACGAACGCTTGAAACAATCTGCGCTGCGGACTATTTAAGCCAGGACCGCTGGCGCGTCCCCCCTTTCGCGCCCGGTTGACCTGCTGCTGGCTTCGGTCCGGCAGGTCTCCTCCCTGAACCTGGCCACCGCGTGTTTCGACACGCGGTGGCGCTTTATTCTGCGGCGATGGCCAGCGAGGGCGAGACCGCCCAACCATGTGCGGCACGCGCGAAAGCGGCGATGCGCTTCTGCATTCGCTCGAGGCCTGCGCCGGGCTCGACCAGTTCGGGATCGAGATACAGCCGCCGGTCGATTTCGAGCTGGAGCGCGTCGATCCCTTCATGCGGTCGACCATGGCGATCCAGGATATGCGCACCGGCATAGGGCACGTCGATTGCGACGCGGTAGCCATGCGTGCGCCACCAGCACGCAGCCTGCATGACGAGTGCGGGCGACGCGCTGGCGCCGCCCCGCGTGCCGATCACGATCTCGGGTCGGCGCAAGCCCGGAAGCGGCGGCATCGAATGAACGTCGATCAGCACGGCCACGCCATGCCGCGCGCGGGCTGTTGCGAGCAGCGTGGTCAGCGCGGCATGATAAGGGCGATGCACCGTCGCTATGCGCTCGGCGATCTCGGTGGCGCGCGGGGTGGCCCCCCACAGCAGACCGATGCCCGCCACGCGCGTTGGCACGAGCCCCAATCCGGCACGCGCCCGTGCCGATATCGGCATGCCGAGCGGCCGCGTCTCCAAATCAGTCTCCGCACGGTTCAGGTCGATCATCAGGCGCGGCACGTGCGCGACGATCGCCGCCATGCCGTCGGCAAGCGCGGCGTCGACCAGTCGGTCGGCATGGCGGTCCTCGACCGCGCGTGCCTGCGCGAGCGGGACCGCGAGCGCCGCCACGACATGGTCCGGGTAAGCGCGCCCGGCATGCGGCACCGACAGGATGACGCATGACGAGCAAGCATTGGTGAGCTGAAAAACCACGCCGATGGAATAGCCCGTGCAGCCCAACGAGCCAAGCTGCGCTGCCAAGTCGTTACGGGATTGTTCAGCAAAGGACCGTTTCGCGCCCACTGACGTTCAACTGCGCACTATGATCATGATCGAATTTGAGCCGAAGGACATCAAATGGCTGCTCGCGACATTATCGGCGGTGGGACAAAGGTTTCGACCGGCGTTGCGGGCCTCGATGACATCCTCGCCGGTGGCTATGCCTCGAACCGCATTCACCTGATCGAGGGACAGCCTGGCGCGGGCAAAACGACGGTCGCGCTTCAGTTTTTGGTCGCGGGCCATGCAGTCGGCGAAACTGCGCTGTACATCACCTTGTCGGAAACGCGTGACGAGATCGTCCACTCTGCCGGAACGCATGGCTGGTCGCTCGACGGCATCGAGATTTTCGAGCTGATCCCGCCCGAATTGAGCCTCGACCCCACGCGCGAGCAGAGTATCTTTTATTCTTCCGACCTCGAACTTGGCGAAACGATCAAGATGGTGATGGCCGAGGTCGAGCGGGTGTCGCCAGCGCGGGTCGTCTTCGACAGCGTGTCGGAGATACGCCTCCTTGCACAAAGTCCGCTACGATACCGCCGCCAGATCCTCGCGCTCAAGCATTTCTTTGCAAAGCGCGACTGCACCGTCCTGTTCCTCGACGATCTGACGCAGGAACTTAATGATCTCAACCTCCACAGCCTCGCGCACGGCGTGGTACGCATGGAGCAAAATGCGACCGATTACGGCGCGGCGCGGCGGCGTTTACGTGTCTTGAAGATGCGGGGACGCAATTTCCAGGGTGGGTATCACGACTTTGCAATCCGGACCGGTCAGGGCGTTACCGTCTATCCGCGTTTTATGGCCGCCGATCATCAGGCCGAAGTTGACGATGAGGATCCGGTATCGAGCGGGATCGACGCGCTTGATCTCATGCTCGCGGGCGGGGTCGAACGCGGCACGAGCACGCTTATTGTCGGACCCGCCGGCGCGGGCAAATCGACGATGTGCCTGCAGTGGCAACTTGCGGCGCATCGGCGCGGCGAACGCACGCTTTTCATAGGCTTTGACGAGACCGAGCGTGTCTTCGTGAAGCGCTCACGCGGAATGGGCATCGATCTGGCTCCCGCGGCTGCCGAAGGACTCTTCACATTCCTTGCGGTCGACCCGGCAGAAATCTCGCCTGGCGAATTGACGTCGATCATTCAGCATCATGTCGAGCAGCGCGGAGTTCGTGTCGTTACGATCGACACGTTGACAGGGTATAGCCACGCATTGCCCGAAAGCACGTTGCTGCTTCTACAGATGCACGAATTGATCAGCTATCTGAACTATAGCAATGTCGTTACTCACCTCATCCTCGCGCAGCACGGGCTGATGGGAAGTTTATCGTCGCCAGTCGATCTCAGCTATCTGAGCGACAACGTCATCCTACTGCGTTTCTTCGTGGCTGAGGGTGAGCTGAAGCGTGCGGTATCGGTTATGAAGAAGCGTACTGGCGGACACGAAGCGACAACCCGTGAGTATCGTATCGACGCACAGGGCGTGCGGGTCGGCGAGCCGCTGCGAGGGTTCGAGGGTTTGCTTGGCGGGGTGCCGAGCTATGCAGGACCCAAGCTGGACTTTCTTCACGACCGAGATGGCGCCAATGTCTGACCTGCGCGATCTTGTGCTCGTTCTCGCGCCAAGTGGTCGTGATGCGGCTTTGCTGAGCTCCAGCCTTCACGAATTCGGTATCGATGCG
>JAYTAR010000344.1:0-3381 GCA_043737455.1 Sphingomonadales bacterium
ACCTCATGGTGTTCGCCGCCGCCCGCCAGCGCGAAATCGCGCAGCGTCGCGAAGCCCGCGACCGAGGGGTCCTGCTCGAGCATCACGATCCGCGCGCCAGGCACTTGGGTGCGTCGCCCCTCATCGGCCTCGATCTGGCCGGCAAGCAGCCGGAACAACGTCGTCTTGCCCACACCATTGCGCCCAATGAGCGCGAGGCGGTCGCGCGGTGCGACGAACAGGTCGAGATTGCGAAACAACCAGCTCGACCCCTGATTGAGACCAAGACCTTCGTAAGCGAGAATAGGTGCGACCATGCGCGCGTCCCTAACGCGCGCGACGCATCCTGAACAGTTCGCGGTCGGTCGTGCCGAACCCAAGTCGCCAAATCACCGCAAAATATACGACCGCGATCGCAGGGATGCCGAATGCAAGCTCGGCCCATTCGGGCAGCCATGTCGTCGCGGCCCAGCCGGTGGCGCCTGCGGCAAGGCCCGCCCACACCAACGCCCAGCGCCAACCCGACACCGGTTGCTCCAGGATGCGTTGCAGAAGCCGTGCCTTTATAAGTGACCCGATCGCCAGCGCGAGCAGCAGCCCGAGCGCGGGCGCGGCGGCCTGATACAGGATCGGCAGGCCCGCCCGGCGTGCGAGCAACAGCAGCAGGACGCACAACAATCCTTCGACGATGATTACGCCGAGCGAGACCAATGCGTTCGCCTTGGCACCGACATAGACGAGCGCGGCCTCGCTTACCGCCGCCGTTGCCGCCACCACTTCGGCGGCAAGGAGCAGCGCAAGCCCGCCGGTACCGCCGACGAAATTCGGACCGATCACGCCCATCACCGCTTCGCCCGGGATCGCAAACATCAGCGCGGCCCCAAGTTGCGCGGCGATAATCCAGAAGCCGACCTGCCCGACATGGCGCGCGACCGCCGCGCGGTTTCCCGCCGCCAGGTTCTGCGTGATGACCGGGGCAAGCACCGAGTCGAAGCTGGTCTTCAGTTTCTGTGGCAGCGACGCGACCTGTTGCGCGCCCCAATAGACCCCGACGGCGGCAGGGGGGAGAAACAGCCCGAGCACCGCGATGTCGATACGGCGCGACGCCCATTCGATCGTGTCGGCGGCAGCAAGTGGCGCATTGCGACGCGCCAGGTTCCAGATCGGTCGCGGCTTTGGGCGCCAGTCCGACGGGGGCAGACCGTAACTGCGGATCAGCGGAACCATGGCGGCGACGAGGGCCGCGACCATCGACAAGGCATAGGCGATGATTAGGCCGTCGCGCGTCGTCACCCACGCCAGTGCAAAGGCGGTGATGGCCAGCACCCAGGGTTCGACCACCGATCGCGCGCGTACCGCCGCGCCCAGGTCGAGGCGATAAGCGAGCGCCGACAACGCGATGTCGGTGGCGGCGACCGCGACGATGATGAGCGGCAGCAGCCGATCGAGCTGGTTCAACTCGCTGTTCGGAAACATCGCCTGCGGTACCGCGACCAGCACGCCCGCTGCCAGCAGCGAGGCAAGCAGACTGATGAGCATCGCGTCCCAGACGTCGCATGCCGGGCCGCGGTCGCTGGTCGCAAGCTGTTGCGCAAGACCGCGTTTCAGCCCCATCGTCGCGATTATGGCGAAGAATTCGATGACGATGACGGCATAGGCAAAGCGCCCGAGCGCATCGAGCCCGTACATTCGCCCTGCGATGAACAGGAAGGGGAAGCGGGCCGCGAGCCGCAGCAGGAACCCAAAGAAATTAGTCCGTCCACCGCGGGCGAGCGCAGCGAGATCGGCTTTGTCGGTTAGCGCCCCCGCTTGAAGGGCGGGGTTGGGGCGGGGGTTATCCATTGCCAGCGAAGAAGCCCGTGGCGCCGGATAGCCTTTCGTCGTTCAATGCGCCGCGCCCCAGCTCTTGCCAGTACCGATCTCGACGTCGAGCGGCACGCTGAGCTTGACGAGCGGTGCGGCGGCCTGCGCCATGACGTGACGGATCACCGTGCTCGCAGCGTCGATGTCGCGCTCGGGAAGTTCGAAGACGAGCTCGTCGTGCACCTGCAGCAGCATGCGCACGTCGGGCAGCCCGGCGGCGACGAGCGCGGGCGTCATGCGCACCATCGCGCGCTTGATGATGTCGGCGCACGTGCCCTGGATCGGCGCGTTGATCGCGGCACGCTCGGCGCCCTGGCGCTCGCCCTGGTTCTTCGAGCGGATGTTGGTGAAGTGCGTCTTGCGTCCGAACAAAGTGCGCGTGAAGCCGAACTCGCGGACATGTTCGAGCGTCTCGGCAATATAGCGGTTGATGCCGGGGAAGCGCTCGAAATATTTGTCGATCATGACCTGCGCCTCATCGGGCGTCACGCCTAGCCGCCCGGCCAGCCCCCAGCGCGAAATGCCGTAGAGGATGGCGAAGTTGATCGTCTTGGCGCGCCCGCGCGTGTCGCGGTTGACCTCGCCGAACAGCTCGGTCGCGGTCAGGCTGTGGATGTCGTCACCGTTCGCAAACGCGGCTTTGAGCGCGGGCACATCGGCCATGTGCGCCGCCAGGCGCAGCTCGATCTGCGAGTAATCGGCGCTCAGCAGGACATTGCCCGGCTCGGCCACGAACGCCTCGCGGATCCGCCGCCCGGTCTCGGTGCGAATGGGAATGTTCTGCAAATTGGGGTCGTTCGACGACAAGCGCCCGGTCTGCGCGCCGATGAGGTTGTAGCTGGTATGGACGCGGCCGGTCTCGGCGTTGATCTGTGTCTGGAGATTGTCGGTATAGGTCGACTTGAGTTTCGCGACCTGGCGCCAGTCGAGCACCTTGCGCGCGATCGGCACGCCCGCCGCCGCCAGCCGTTCGAGCTCGGCGGCGTCGGTCGACAGCGCGCCGGCCTTTCCCTTCTTGCCCGACTTCAGCTCCATCTTCTCGAACAGCACCGCGCCCAGCTGCTTGGGACTGCCGATCGCGAACTTGTGCCCGGCTTCCTCGTGAATCTCGGCCTCGAGCCGCGCCATCTCGCCCGCAAACTCCTCCGACAGACGCGCGAGCTCGGCGCGGTCGACCGCGATGCCGTGACGCTCCATCGCGGCGATGACGGGGACGAGCGGCCGGTCGACGCGTTCGTAGACGGTCGTCGCCGCCTCGTGGCTCAGCCGTGGCTTCATGAATTGCCACAGCCGCAGCGTCACATCGGCGTCCTCGGCGGCATATTGCGTAGCCTGCGGCAGCGGCACCTTGTCGAAGCTGCACTGCGCTTTGCCCTTCCCGCACACGTCGGCAAAGGTGATCGAGCTATGGCCGAAGTGCAGCTGCGCCAATTCGTCCATCGAATGGCTGAACTGCTTGCCCGCATCGAGCGCAAAGCTCAGCACCAACGTATCGTCGAAAGGTGCAAGCCCGACGCCGTGGCGTGCGAGCACGAGCAT
>JAYTAR010000345.1:0-3375 GCA_043737455.1 Sphingomonadales bacterium
GTGTGATACGGGAGGGGGGTGGTGGCGCCGGTCCGCGCGAGCTCGTCGATGTAGCGCGCAACCAGCAGGCCGACCGCCGAGGACTCGACGTAGCCTTCCACGCCGGTGATCTGTCCGGCGAAAAAGATCTTCGGATCCAGCCTGGTCTGGAAGGCGGGAGTGAGGTGCTTTGGCCCGTTGATGAACGTGTTGCGATGCATGGAGCCGAAGCGTGCGAAGGTGGCGTTCTCCAGGCCCGGCAGCATCCGGATCACGCGCTGCTGCTCCGGCACGCGCATCTTGGTCTGGAACCCGACCAGGTTGAAGTACTCGTCGGACAGATCTTCCTTGCGCAGTTGAACCACGGCGTGCGGACGCACGTTCGTCTCCGGATGCTCGAGGCCGACCGGCTTCATCGGGCCGAAGCGCAGCGTCTCGACGCCGCGTTCGGCCATTACTTCGATCGGCATGCAGCCGTCGAAGTACGGTGTGTCCGCCTCCCATTCCTTGAAGCTGGTCTTTTCGCCCGCGACCAGCGCGGCGAGAAAGGCGAGATACTCGTCCTTCGACAGCGGGCAATTGATGTAATCCGCGCCATCGCCGTCGGGGCCGCTGCCCTTGTTCCAACGACTCGCCTTCCACGCGATGGTCATGTCGATGCTGTCGTGATGGACGATCGGTGCCAGCGCGTCGAAAAAGGCGAGCGCGTCTTCGCCGGTCTGGGCGCCGATCGCACTGGCCAGGGCGGGCGCGGTCAGCGGCCCCGTTGCCAGGATCGTAGGGCCGTCCGGCAACGCATCGACGCGTTCGCGCACGAGGTCGATGTTGGGATGTGCCGCGATCGCCGCCGTCACGCTTGCCGAAAAACCATCGCGATCGACCGCCAGCGCCGAGCCGGCGGGGACGCGGTGCCGGTCGGCCTCGCGCATGATCAGCGAGCCGAGACTACGCATCTCCTGGTGCAACAGGCCCACGGCGTTTGCGGTCGCATCGTCCGAGCGGAAGCTATTCGAGCAGACCAATTCGGCGAGCCCGTCGGTGCGGTGTGCAGCGGTCGCTCCGCCGCCGCCGCGCATTTCCGATAGGCGGACGCGATAGCCCGCCTCGGCCAGCTGCCATGCCGCTTCGGACCCGGCAAGCCCGCCGCCGACGATGTGAAGTGCGTGCGTCATAGTCTCCTCAAGCGATCGACCTCAGCGAAAACGACCGATTTGCTTGCGTTCACTTCACACATTTCGCAGGGTGCGCGACCATTCGTCGCTGTCGTGACGGCACGGAATAAACCGACGAGTTTAAGCAACGAGTGCGAGGCGCAGTAGGTCATTGCGTCATTGTAGGATCGGAGGCGCATGTAGGACAGCGTGGAACGCTCGCGCGGCAAACGCTCAAAGCAGCGTCGCGCGCTCCGCCAGCACGGTCAGCCCGCGATCGCTGACCTCGGCGAAGCCGCCCTCGACCGCGATCCGCTGCGGCGTCGAACCCGCGCTGGCATAGACGCGAACCTCGCCATTGCGGATTGTCGTCATGACGGGCGCATGATCGGCAAGGACGCCCATATCGCCCTCGCTGCCCGGCAGTTCGACGAGATACGCCGTGGTCGAAAGCACCGCGCGTTCGGGCGTGACGAGTTCGAAGGTAAGGGGCATCAGAGAAGAACCTTGATTGCAGCGACGACAACGGCACCGACGGTCAGGATCGTGCCGACAAACCACGTGATCATGGTGGATTTCAAGTCGGCAATGTCGGTCTTCATCTCGCTGCGTAGCAGGGCAAGATCGTTCTTCGTCGCGGAAGCCGTCATCGATTCCGACGCCGACCGGCCAATCGCTGCCGTGATCGCTTCGGCCTGTCCCGATGGGACTTCCGCAGCCTTCAGCTCACGCGCCAGCGTCAAAGTATCGGTTGCCATGCTCGCCATATAGCGATCCTAGCCCCGCGCGTCCATTACGCCTCAGCTGCGAGCTTTTGCGCCTTGGCAATGGCTTCCTCGATGCCACCGACCATGTAGAAGGCGCTCTCGGGCAGGTGGTCGTACTCGCCATCGACGACCGCCTTGAACGATTTCACCGTGTCCTCGACCTGCACGAACTTGCCAGGGATGCCGGTAAAGACCTCGGCGACGTGGAATGGTTGCGACAGGAATTTCTGGATCTTGCGCGCACGGCTGACAATCGTTTTGTCCTCCTCGCTGAGCTCATCCATTCCGAGAATGGCGATGATGTCCTGCAGCGACTTGTACTTCTGCAACGTCTCCTGGACGCGACGGGCAGTATCGTAATGCTCTTGCCCGACGACTGCGGGCGTCAGCACGCGCGACGTCGAATCGAGCGGGTCGACCGCGGGGTAGATGCCGAGCTCGGAGATCGCACGGTTGAGCGTCGTCGTCGCGTCCAAGTGCGCGAACGAAGTCGCAGGCGCGGGATCGGTCAAATCGTCGGCGGGCACGTAGATCGCCTGCACGCTGGTGATCGAACCCTTGTTGGTCGAAGTGATGCGTTCCTGCAGCGCGCCCATGTCGGTCGAGAGCGTCGGCTGATAACCCACCGCGCTCGGGATACGGCCAAGCAGCGCCGACACTTCCGATCCCGCCTGGGTGAAGCGGAAGATGTTGTCGACGAAGAACAGCACGTCCTGCCCCTCGGTATCGCGGAAATATTCGGCGATCGTCAAACCGGAGAGCGCCACGCGGGCACGGGCACCCGGCGGCTCGTTCATCTGGCCGAACACCAGCGCGACCTTCGAACCCTCGGGCGTGGGGTTGCCGTCGGCGTCCTTGGCGATCACGCCGGCGTCGAGGAACTCGTGATAGAGGTCGTTGCCCTCACGCGTCCGCTCACCGACGCCCGCGAACACGCTGACTCCGCCGTGCCCCTTGGCGATATTGTTGATCAGTTCCTGGATCAGCACGGTCTTGCCGACGCCCGCGCCACCGAAAAGTCCGATCTTGCCGCCGCGCGCATAAGGCGCGAGCAGGTCGATGACCTTGATGCCGGTGACGAGGATTGCGCTTTCGGTCGACTGATCGACGAACGGCGGCGCGCTTGCGTGAATGGGTGCGGT
The DNA here is from genome assembly GCA_043737455.1 of Sphingomonadales bacterium. Classification (GTDB taxonomy): domain Bacteria; phylum Pseudomonadota; class Alphaproteobacteria; order Sphingomonadales; family Sphingomonadaceae; genus Sphingomonas_O. The sequence continues at coordinate 3,040 of JAYTAR010000345.1, forward strand.
CAGCTCGGCGTTGACCGGCCCGCGCTCGTCGATCGGCTCGCCGATGACGTTCAGGATGCGGCCCAGCGTCATCGGACCGACAGGCACGCGGATCTGCGAGCCGGTATCGACGACGCGCTGCCCCCGCGTTAGCCCTTCGGTCGCGTCCATCGCGATCGTGCGCACGGTATTCTCGCCCAGATGCTGCGCGACCTCGAGCACGAGGCGGTTCCCATTATTATCGGTCTCGAGCGCTGACAGGATCGCGGGCAGCTGATCGTCGAACGCGACGTCGACGACCGCGCCGATGATCTGCGAGATGCGCCCCACGTTGTTCGACGTCTGGACGGGGGCGCT